>CAYSAR010000288.1:0-3008 GCA_964428985.1 uncultured Gemmatimonadaceae bacterium
GTCGGGCTCGGCTTGGAAACGGATGTCGGGCGGCAATGGTTCCGCGCCCGCCAACTGTCGATCGCAGGTCTCGGGCGAGAGCTTGAACACCTCGCGCCGCAGCCGGTGGTGCACGAAGATTTCGTCGCGCCGGTTGACGAAGACGCGATGCGTCGCGCGGTCGGCCTCGAGGTAGACGCGCTCGAGCGCGCCATTGAGGAGGAGGCAGTCGAAGATGCGCCACCGTTCGCCGCGCGCGTCGGTGTAGTACGCCGTGCCGGCCGGTCGCGAACGGAACTCCACGCGTCCGCGCGCCTGCTGGCGGCGCTCCATGGGCGGCGACGGGTGCCTCATCGCGGCGCGCTCCGTGCGCATCGCGCGCTCATCTCCGTCTCGGTCTCGCGCGCCGCTCCCACCCGGCGGTCACGAAAGCGAGTCGCTCGAGGACATCGCTCTGTCGGAACTGGCCGGTCGAGCGGAAGAGCGCCGAGGCCTGCATCAGCGCGCTCGCGACCGCCGCGCCGCCGGCGACCTCGATGATCGCGCGCGCGCCCGCCGATCCCGCCCGCGCCGCGCGCTCGACCGCGACGAACTCCGGCGCCGACGCGCCATCCACCGGCAGCGTCGCGAGCGCGGTGCTCGCCTCGACGAGCAGCACGTAGACGTCCCTGCGCAGCGCATCTCCCGCGGCGACGCTCGACGCTGAGGTGTGGGGCTGGAGTCCTTCGGCCATCCGACGGCTCCGCGCGGTGGGGGGGGCCTGCACACAACCATGGCACCATCGCGCCCGGGCGGCCAGTGGCGCGGTGAGAGAAGTCACGTACACCGCCGGCCGGTAGGACGTTTCCTTCGTCGCTCAGGCCTTGGCTGTGACCTCGGGCACATCGACGTGCGGGAGTTCCGTCGAGTTGCGTGGCTCGGCGGGCATCTCACCCGCCGCGATCAGCGCGCGCCGGAAGAACACCGCGCCGGCGGTCTCGTTGATCGCGATGACCGATAGCACGAGCACTTGGAGGTCATCACCGACGCCCGGCAGCGACACGGCGAGCATTGACGACAGCCCGATCGCGACGCCCGCTTGCGAGATGAGGCCCTTCCAGGCGTGGTCATGCACCGCTTGGCTCGCGCCGGCCCACCGTGCGCCGATGCGTGCGCCATAGCGGATGCCGGCGAGGCGCGCGAGCACGACCGGCACCGCGACGAACGCGAGCGACGCGACCTGGGCGGGCACGATCTTCGCCCCGGCGAGCGCGAAGAACACGACGAAGAGCGGCGCGGCCGAGCGCTCCATCGCGTGCCGCAACGCGTGCCCGCGTCCGCTGCTGATGTTCTCCATGACGAAGCCGGCGGTGAGCAGCATGAGCAGCGTCTCGACGTGGGCGGCGCGCGCGAGCTCGCCGCCGAAGAGCGCGACGGCGATCGCGAAGATGAAGAGCTCGCCGGTGTGCCAGCGCAGGTAGAGCGAGACGAGCCCGCCGAGGATCGCGCCGAGCAGCACCGCGCCGAAGATCTCCCACGCGATGATGCCGAGTGACGGCGCCGCCGCGCCGCCGGCGACGTTCGCGACGGCGCGGGTGAGGCTCAGCGTGCCGGTGAAGAGCAGCACGACGAGGACGTCGGCGACGAGCACGATGCCGAGCGTCGTGCGTGCGACGTCGCCGCTCGCCTTCGTCTCGCTCAGCATCGCGAGCGTCACCGCCGGTGAATGCACGACGAGCACCGACGCGACGAGGAGCGAGACGACGAACGCCTCGTCGAGCGGGCCGGGGATCGCCGGGATCAGCCCGCGCAGGATGAACACCGTCGCCGTGATCGCGAGGAGGCTCACGAGCAACTCGGCGCCGAGCATGCCGAGGATCACCTTGCCGCGCGAGCGCACCTCGCTCCACTGGAGCTCGGCGCCGGCGAGGAAGGCGATCAACGCGATCGCCAGCGACGAGATCCCGCCGAGGTCGGCCGCCGCGCGCGCGTCGAAGACGCCGGTCACGTGCGGCCCGAAGATGAGCCCCGCGCCGAGGTACCCGACGATCTTCGGCAGGTGCACGGCCTTCGCGAGCTCGCCGACGGTGACCGCCGCGAGGATCAGGAAGCCGAACGTCATCAGCGCGCGCGTGCCGGCGACGTCGGCGCGGAGCGGGAGGATGTACTGCATCGCCCCGAGCAACAGCAGGAGGATCGCGAGGCGCCGCACTCAGCCGCCCGCCGGCCGTTCGTCGGCGAGCCCGCCGCCCGCGAGCCCGCCGCCGGTGATTGGCACGATTGGGTCGATGCGCACGACCTCGTCGTGCGTCGCGCCCGCCTCGCGCGCCGCGTCGGCGGTGCCCTCCGGCGGCAACAGCGGCGCGAGCACCGAGCGCACGAGGCGCGCGGCCGAGAGGTCGGTCAACAGCATGCCGGCGACGGCCGCCGAGAAGACGAGGTGGGGCAGCGTGCTGCCATCGCGACGCAGCCAGGTGAATCCGAGGGCGAGCGCGAGGCTGCCCTGGCCGAGCAACGCGCGTCCCCAGTCGGGGCCGTGCGCCGCCATCGCGTCGTTCGCGCGCGTCGCGAGACGTGCCCCGCCGACCTTGCCGATCGCGCGGAACAACAAGAAGGTGAGCACCGGGATCACGACCGCGACGTCGGCACCCGGGCTCCACGCCGCGCCGGCGAGCACGAGCATCACGTACACGAACGGTCGTTCGGCGCGCGCGAGGATCTCCTGGAGCAGCTCGCGCTGACGTGTCGTGTTCACGAGGATCACGCCCATGACCGTCGTCGAGAAGAGCGGCGAGAGGTCGAGGTGCGCGGCGGCGCCGGTCGCGAGCAGCGTCGCGCCGCCGAGCGCGACGACGGTGCGGTCGCCGCTGCGCTCGCCGCCGAGGAACAGGTAGAACAGCGCGCCCGAGGCGACGCCGATCCCCGTCGCGATCACCGCCCACTCCGTCGGCGTGGGTGGGCGACGGAAGCCGAGGACCGGCGCGTGGTCGAGCGCGAGCAGGAGGCCGAGCGCGCAGACGCCGACGATGCCGTCGACGAGTGACGACGTG
>CAYSAR010000289.1:0-2989 GCA_964428985.1 uncultured Gemmatimonadaceae bacterium
CGACGTCGGCGAGCGCGACGCTGTCGCTCTCGATGTGCGCGCGGTAGCGAATCGGCAACCGGCTCCCCCAGACGACCTTCCCTTCCCCGCGCCCGACCGAACCGGGCAGCCGGAAGTGCGGCACGTCGAACCAGACCGAATCGCCAAGCCACCGCACGCTGCCCGTGAGGTCGCGGAAGCGGAACGGCGGGTTCGACTCCGTCACGTCGAGCCGTTGGATCTCGAACAGCCGCCCCGCCGAGTCGGGCCAGGCGAGCCGCACGCGCGGCAGCTCGAGCTCGATGTCGCTCCAGGTCCAGTGCCGGAGGTAGCGGTCGGGACCCGCGCGGTTCGTCACGTGACCGCGGTTCGCGAGCGTCGCGGCGATCGCGCTATCGCGCCGCGCGCCACGCAACGAGTCGGCCGGTCGCCATGGCATCTGCAGCGTGAAGCGGCCGTCGGACGCGCGGACCTGCTCGACGACGATGACGCTGCCGAACGCCGAGCGCGCCGCGCGCGGCCGGCGCCCGCCGCGGTCGACGTTGCCCGGCCACAGGCGATCGTGCGACCAGACGCCGTCGAACCCGCGCCGCATCGTGAACCGCGGGCGCGTGAGCTCGGCCGTGCGGATGATGATGCGCCCGTCGATGATGTCGCGCGGGTCGAACGTGATGCGGATCGGCCCGGTCGCGACGAACACCGAGTCGTCGCGGTCGCGGATCTCGAGGGAATCGGTGCGTAGGTCGGTGAGGAAGCTGCCGGTGAGCCGTCCAAGGTGCACGCGGCCATCGAGCCCGCTCGCGAGCCGCGCCTGGAGCGCACGCCGCAGGTACTCGCGCCCGCGGTCGCTCTGCGTCGCGCTCACGAGGACCAGCACCGCGAGCGCGCCGATGGCGAGCATCATCGCGGCGGAGACGAGGGCGACGAGGCGGCGGCGGCTCATGTCAGAACGCCTGCCCGATCGCGATCGAGGGCGTGAGTCGGCTCCAGAAGCCCCGCGGCTGTCGCGGCGCGTAGGAACCGGGACACGGCCCCTCGGCCTGCGTGAGTCGGCCGTTCACCGCCGTCACCGGGAGGTCGTTGCCGGGGCTCACGCAGAAGAGCGCGCCGCCGGCGCTCACCGGCGTGTCGTAGTACGCCGCGCCCTCGAACCGCGGATACGCATTGTACGCGAGATCGGCGCGCAGATAGCCGATCGGCGTGCGGATGCGCACGCCGAGGCCCGGCGTCACCTTGAACGCGTCGAAGCGGAGCACGCTCGCGCCGCTGCCGCGGTTCCACACCTCGCCCACGTCGGCGAAGACGGTCCATCGCAGGAGCGATGGCAGGAACGGGCTCGCGAGGCGCACCTCGACGTTGCCGACGAGCATCGTGTTGCCGCCCGTCGGCACGGCACGTTGGCCGGTGCGCGCCGGCGACGACTGGATGTACGCCGTGCCGTTCGGTCCGAGCGTCGTCGGGTTCCCGTTCACGTCGACGGTGTCGTACGCCGTCGGGATGTAGACGAGGGGGCCGAGTTCGTTCTGCCGGAAGCCGCGCACCGTCGTCGGGCCGCCGGCGAAGAGCCGCTCCTGCGGCGGCACGAAGCGCGCGGCTTCGTCGAGGTCGAACGTCGGACCGAGCACGATGCCGAGGCGCAGGCGCGCCGCGAGCACGACGTCGCGGCCGAGCGGCGCGTAGAGCGAACCGTCGGCGGTGAACCGGTTGAACTGGAGCGCCGCGTCCCCGCCGATGATGTCCGAGGCGTGGCGCGCCTCGAGCCGGCCGATGAGCCCGCGGGTCGGGTCGACGCCGTTGTCGGTGCGCTCGTACGTCGTCGACGCGCTGAACACGGCGAGGCGTTGCGGCGACTGGAGCGCCTCGCGATCGGCGGGCTCGCAGGCGTTGAACACCGCGCAGAAGAGCGCCGGCTGCGCCTGCGTGCTGCCATACTCGAGCGAGTACGCGAAGCTGTGGGATCGCCGCGGATAGCGCCGGTTCACCCCGAGGCTCATGCCGATGTCGGTGCGCCGCAGGAACGCGTTGTACTCGCTGCGGCGCTCGGAGTACAGCGAGAGCGTCGGCACGAAGCTCGCGCGCAGCAGCGACGGCTGGCTCAGCGTCGCGCCGACGTAGTAGTTGAGGCTGTCGCTGTAGATGTCGCCGGTCGCCTGCGGACAGAGCGACTCGGCGCCGCCGAGCGGATGGCCGATGCCGATCTTCGAGAGTCGGCCGCGCAGCTCGAGCCGCGTCGCCGACCGGAACAGGTTGTAGTCGGTGAGGTCGCCGGTCGTGCGGAAGCAGTCCAGCGTGCCCCACCCGCCGCCGACGCGCGCCGCCTTGAGGTAGCCCTCGGTCACGTCGACGCGCACGACGAGCGACGAGTCCCCGGCGGCGACGTCGGGCTCGATGATGACCTGCGTGAACGCCTCGGTCTGGTAGAGCGTGCGCTTGGCGCGCTCGAGCAGCCGCTCGCGATAGAGCTCGCCCTCGCGCAGGCCGGCGAGCCGACGCACCGCGCCCTCGCTCACCTCGGCGTCGCCGCCGGCGCGCCCTTGGCGCGTCACCTCGACGCGGGCGATGTGCCGTCGCGGGCCCGGCTCCGCGGTGAGCAGCACGTTCGCGCGCCGCGCGTCGCGGCGCGTGTCGTAGCCGAGGAACGTCTCGGCGTCGGGATACCCATTGTCGCGCAGGCGGCGCGAGATCGTGTCGCGCGCGGCGGCGATTGCGTAGAGATCGAAGAGGCCGCCGGCGCGCACCGGCAGCCGCTCGAGGATCTCGGCGCGCTCGGGCACCGCGTCGAGTCCGAGGATGCGCAGCGTGTCGATCACCATCGGCTCGCCCTCGGTGATCACGAAGCGCACCGCGACGCGCGACGGCGAGAGCGCCGTCACGACGGTATCGACCGTCGCATCGACGTAGCCGTGGTTGCGGTACCAGACGCGCAGCCGCACGACGTCGAGCGGGAACTCGCGCCGGTTGAGGCAGTGCCGCGTGCCGACGATGCGCAGCGTGCGGCGCGCCCAGCTCG
>CAYSAR010000290.1:0-1391 GCA_964428985.1 uncultured Gemmatimonadaceae bacterium
TGCTCGCGCCGCCGATGAACACCGCGCGCGCCGTCAGCTCCTCCTGCAGCTGGAGCGGGATCGCCGTCAGCTCGGCCTCGCGCAGGAAGTTCACGCGCATGTTCGCCCCGAACGTCCCTTGGCTCTGCGCGATCACCTCGGAGACGCCGGCGCGCCCGACGACGATCGCCTCCATCTCGCGCATCGCCGCGTCGAGCGTCTCGGGGTCGGAGCCGCGCGGGAAGCGAATGCTCACCCCGATCCACGTGCGGTCGCCGCCGAAGCTGCCGAACGCAAAGCGCGGCACCTTCTTCACGAACGCCCACGAGAGACCGCCGACCGCCGCGAGCGCGAGGACGAGCGTCACCCAGCGCCACCGGATCGACTTCTTGACGAACCAGCCATACACGCGCTGGGCGCGCGGCCAGTGCGTCTCCTTGAGCCCGTGCCCGCCGGCGAGCGCCGGGATCATCACGAGCGCCGAGACGACCGAGCACGCGAGCGCGAGCGTGAACGCGGCGGCGAACGGGAAGAACGCCGCACGCGCGTTCCCTTGGAGGTAGAGGAACGGGAACAACACGACCGCCGTCGTCAGCGTCGCCCCGACGATCGCCGGCACCATGCGTCGGGCGACCTCCGCGCGACCGGCCGGCGTGTCGGGCGTCCCACGCAGCCGCTCCACCACGACGAGCCCGTTCTGCACGAGCACGCCGATGCCCATGCCGAGTCCGGCGAGCGTCAGCATGTTCGCCGGGATCTCGAGCAGGTAGAGGCCGAGCGCGGTGCCGGCGATCGCGATCGCCGCGCTGCCCATCACGAGCAGCACCGCCCGCGCGTTGCGCAGCGCGATCACGAGCACGAGCGCGACGGCGGCGAACGCGATCGCCCCCCGCAACAGCAGGTCGTTGAGGCTCTCCTCCAGTTCGAGCGAACTGTCGCCCGTCACCTGCCACCGGACGCCGGGCGGCAACTCGTCGGACATGTCGACCATCGCCTGGCGCACGGCCTTCGCGGTCTTGATCGCATCCGAGCCGGCCTCGCGGATCACGGTCATCGCCATCGCGGTGTTGCCGTTGATCCGATAGAACTGGTTCCGCGTATCCTCCTCGGGTCGCACCTCCGCGAGGTCGCCGAGACGGAAGACGCGGTTGCCGCGGCCGCGCACCGGCAGGTCCCCGAGGTCCTCGAGGCGGCTCGGCTGGTCGCGCAGCACGACCTCGCGCTTCGCCGCCCCGAAACGCTCGACGCCGAGCGACGCGACCTGTCGCGCCCCGCGCACCGCGTCGGAGAGTGCGCCGGGCGCGATGCCGAGCTGCCGCATGAGCGTCGCGTCGTAGACGACCGCGGCGCCCAGCGCCGCGCCACCGTACACACCGACGCCCGAGACGCCGGAGACGGCCGCGACGCGCGGC
>CAYSAR010000290.1:1401-2969 GCA_964428985.1 uncultured Gemmatimonadaceae bacterium
GTGAGCCGCTGGAGCGCGCCCGCCGTGTACGGGCCGCTCATGACGATGCGCATCAGCGGCTCCTCGTCGAGCTCCGGCGGCACGAAGTTCGACACGACCGGCTGCGACACGCCGACCGGGAACTCCGGACGCAGCACCTCGAGGCGCTCGAGGATCGCGAGCCGCGTCATCTGCACGTCGGCCTTCGGGTCGAGCGTCACCGTGATCGACGAGGTGCCCTCGCGCGATTCGCTGCTCGTGCGGCGCACGCCGCGCACGCCCTGCACCGCGGCCTCGATCGGCGACGTCACGTACATCTCGACGAGTTCCGCCGCCGCGCCGTTGTAACCGGCATTGACCTGGAGCCGCGGCAGCTCGACCGTCGTCTTCGTCGCGAGCGCGAGCCGCGTGAACGAGACCGCCCCGCCGAGCGTGATCGCGACGCTCGCCGCCCAGATCACCGCCGGCCGCGACACCGCCCAGCGGATCACGCGCGCGCCTTCCGCTGCTCCATCACCGCGTACGCGACGGGGAGGAGGAAGAACGTGACGATCTGCGCCGAGATCGCGCCGCCGATGACCGCCGCCGCGAGCGGCTGGTAGAGCGCCCCGCCCGACCCGATGCCGAACACGAGCGGCAACACGCCGAAGATCGTCGTGAGACTCGTCATCGTGATCGCGCGCAGGCGCTGGCGCCCGCCGAGCAGCACGGCGTCATGGATCGAGTGTCCCTGCTCGAGGAAGCGGCGGATCGCGTCGAGCTTCACGACGGCCTCGTTGTCGGCCATGCCGATCATGACGACGATGCCGATGAGCGAGACGGCGTTGATGCTCTGCCCGGTGAGCCAGAGCAACACGAAGCCGCCCGCCGCCGCGAGCGGGACGGTGATCATGACGACGAGCGGGATCGTGAACGACGCGAACTCGCCGGCGAGCACGAGGAAGACGAGCGCGACCGAGAGCAGCGCGACGAGCGCGAGCTGCGACGTCGTGCGGCGCTGTTCGATGTCGGCGCCGGCGATCGTCCAGGTGAGGCCGGCCGGCGGCGTGAGCTCGCCGAGCTGCCGCTCGACGTCGCGCGTCGCGCGCGACGTGCCGCCGCGCTCGATGAGCCCCTCGATGATGCTGACCGGCCGCTGGTTCACGCGCACGACCTCGATCGGCGCGCGCACCTCCTTCCACCGCACGAGGTTGCTGAGCGGGACCCCATTGAGCGGCGTCGCGAGCGCGACCGAGAGGTCCTCGTTCGCGTTGCCGGCGAAGCGCACGCGGATCGGCGTGCGGCGGTCGGTCTCCCGCAGCTCCTGCGCCTCGACGCCGCCGAGGGCGCCCTGGAGCGCGCGCGTCACCTGCTGGAGCGAGATGCCGCGCTCGGCGAGACGCGTGCGCTCGAGCGTGACCTCGACCTGCGGCTGCGTCGTGCTGTACGCGTCGCGCACGTCGCTGAGCGTCGGCAGCGCCGCGAGTCGGCGGCGCACCGAGTCGGCCCACTGCCGGCTCTCGTCGAGCGACCGCGCGCTGACCTCGACGCGAACGAGGCGACCCTCGCGCCCGATGAGCGAGCCGAACTCCGACTGCCCCGCGAGGTCG
>CAYSAR010000291.1:0-2957 GCA_964428985.1 uncultured Gemmatimonadaceae bacterium
GGCCTTCGCGCCCGCGGGCGGCGAGCGCCCACTCCGCCTCGCTCGGCAAGCGGCGACGCTGCGCGGCGCAATAGGGGCGCGATCGACGCGGAGGTAGTACGAGAAGAAGTCGCCGCTCCGCAGCGTGTCGCCGATGGCGAGCGGCCCGCGGGTGCGCGTGTCCTTCGACATCCGCAAGCCGCGCAGCCTCATCAGGATCGGACCGACCTCGTCGGCCGGCGCGCTCACCGTCGCGGCGATCGGCGGATCAGCCGGCACGCTCGGCGCAGGCTCCCCCGGGGTGCGGGGTGTCCCCGCGGAGCTCGCTCCGCACGCGACGAGCAGCGGCAACAGCACCCAGATATGACGAGCCCCCATGGCGTCCGTTGAAAGTAAGACGGTGTTCGGATTTCGCGGCCTCAGAACCGAACACGCCTTTCGTTTTTATAGTGGTAGGACATCGACGCACATGCGCCGCGGTTACTTGCAGCTCATTCGACGATCCAGACGGTGAGCGTCGCTTCCTCGGATTCGTTACCGGCCTCGTCGCGAACCCGCGCGTACACCGTGTCGACCGCCGTGTTCTCGTCGAGGCTGATCTCGACACTGTCGTCGAACGATTGCCACTCCGCCACATCGCGCGTGAGCGACGTGTAGACCTTCATCTCGCTCACCCCGCTCTCGGTCACCAGCTCGTCGATGAGATCCACGTCGATGCAGCCTGTGAGCGGCGAGGGTGGTCGATAGGTGCAGCCGCTCTGTCTCGGGAGCCGATCGCTCGCCTGCACGTTCACGACGATGTCGTGAGTCGACGAAAAGTGGGTCTCGGAGGGCAAGCTGAGCCGCAAGCCAGAGGCGTAGGGATCGGCTCTCGGCGTCACGCACTCGGCGCCGGTCCAGCCGCTGGTCCGCCCGCTGATGGTGTTGCGCATGCGGTAGCAGACCTGCGTTTCGTTGTCGGCTTCATCGTAGAGGATCCCTCCCTCTGGAAAGCCATCCCAGATCTCCACGAAAGGCCCGGAGGCCGTGGGTCCGCGCTCGATGACGACGTTGGAGAACGCAGCGCCATCGAGCCGCAGGATCGCGGTGTCGTTTCCAGGCGCCGCGGTCAGCTCGAAGATGCCGGCCTCGTCATCGCTCGGATCGCGCGGATCGGCGCCCCGCTCGACCTCTGATGCATCCGACTCCTCGCCGCCGTCGGTGTCGGCGTTCACCGGTGAGGTTCGGTGCTCGAGCTCGTCGAGGTTGATGAGGCCATCGTGATCGTCATCCCCCTCAGGCTCGAGCGCCGTCGACTCCCCGGAAAAGCGGCCTTCCCACCAATCGGGCAGCCCGTCCTCGTCGCTGTCGGGTCCGTCGTCGAGCCGGACGGCGAGCGTGCGCTCGCGATGAAACGTTTCTCCGCCCGCCACGCCGTCGACGCTGACGACGAAGCGATAGGTCCCGGGCTCATCCGTGTCCGCGAACCGCGCCGCATAGATGCCGTCGTCGGCCGCCGCGTCGCCGTTCGTGCCGTCGTCGTGGAGCGTGATGGTCGACGCCGCGCCCGACGGCGTGATCGCGTCGGCCGTGACCGCGGCGCCGAGCACCGTGTCGTCCGCCATCGGCACCACGCGCACGGCGATGTCCTGATGCGTGTAGCGCTGCGCATCGAACGAGCCGCTGGCGCCGAGCAGCGGACGAGGCGCGCGCACATCCGCGCTCGCGAACAGCTGCACCTGGCTCCGCACGGCTTGCTCCACGAACACGCGCGGATAGCCCGCGGGCGACGGCGGCGTGCCCTGGCGCTGCCAGGTCCAGCTCCCGGCCGCCGGCGTCGATACACGGAACACCACCACGTCGCTCGTCTCGTAGACCGGCGACACCACGCCGCCGGAGGGCGAGACGAGATCGATGCCGGTGAGGTCATGGGCAGACGCACTCATGCTGACGAGCATTTCCTCGGTGAGGCCGTCGACGTCGAGCGACGGCAAATCGACGGGCCAGGAGCGGTCGACGGCAAAGGCCGTCTGTCGCTCGAAGCCGCTCGCCGCGTTCGCGGCCTGGCGCAGACCGTCCGACAGCGCAATCGTGAGCGAGGCCTGCGTCTGCGCGCTGCCGTCGGACGGCTCGTCCACGAAGGCGAGCGCGCCATCGGTGCGGGAGCTCTTCACCAGCGACGTGAGGCCGGCGCCGTCCGCGTCGTCGCCGATGACGATGGCCGACAGCTGCGGCACGCGTAAGTTTGCGGCGACGCGCTGTTGAAAGCGCAGCTCCCCCGAGAACCAGCTCCCATTGTCGCTCGTGTCCGTATCGCTTCCGCACGCGGCATCGGCGCCGAGCCCGTCCGTGGTCGGGCTCGAGCCGGCATCGGAGGCGATGTAATCGCCGATGGTGTAGTCGGCGGTCGTCGCGCCGTCGGCCACGAGGATGATGGCCTGATTGTCGACGGCGCAAGACAGGCCGCTCTGTCCCGGATCGAGCTTGGCGGCCAGCCCGGACTGCGCCTCGAAGAGGCCGTCGCCGGGAGACGCGCAACCGGTAGCCGTCAGTGTCGAAAGGGTACCAATCGCTCGCGACCGAGTGCTGCCCGTGCACATCGTCGCCAGCGGCCACTTGGTCCGCGCGTCGCGCGTGTATTGGACCACGCCGATGGCGTCCTCGCCGTCGAGACCCGCGATCAGCAGCTTGCCGGCAATCTTGGTCGCGGCCAGCTTCACGCCGCTGTGCGCATTCATCGCATGGCTCGTGTCTACGACGAGCTGAACCGCCGTGCGCGGCGCCTCGGAAAGAACCGTGATGGCGTCCTCTTCGGTCACCTCGGTACCATCCGGCAGCGTGATCTTCAGATCGAAGGTCGTCTCTTCATTCTCTTTGAAGAACGTCGCCGGGAGCGCAATGTAGGCGCGGTACTCGCCGTCGTCGAGGCGCTCGATGGCGACGCCCTCGTCGTCGGCGGTGAGCTGGCACGGCGCGCTCTCGCAACCGGCGATGGTGAG
>CAYSAR010000292.1:0-2957 GCA_964428985.1 uncultured Gemmatimonadaceae bacterium
CACCGCGAGCCATGACAGTGATCGATGACCGTGAGCCGCATCACGCGCACGAACGAAGCGGCGGCGTCTCGCCCGAAGGCACCACGTCGCCGCCATCCGTCCAGGTCGTTCTGTTGTCGGTCTGTCTTTGCCGAACGTCCGGACTTACGGACGCTCGCCAGCGCGATACGGCCCAGCCCACCCGGTGCTGCTCGTCGCCACGGCGCCATGGACGTACAGCGTCTGCCCGCCGAGCGTACCGATCGGGTAGTTGCTGGACGGACCGTTGGTGCCGATGCGGAAGAAGCGGTACGCGGCGCCGGCCGACGGCGTCCACGGCACCTGGTCCTGATCGAGCGTGCGCGTCGCGCCCGTGCCCATCGACGGCTTGAAGTCCGCCGCCGTCGCCACGAGGGCGCCGTGCTCGTCGTACACGCGGATCTCGACGCGATAGCTCGATGAGCTGAACGCGAGGTGCCACTCAAGGCGGTACGTGCGGTTCTTGCGAAGCTGCAAGTCGCTCGCGTACCACCGCTGCGCGGTGCGGATGTCGCGATAGCCGAGGAACCACGTCCCGTTCGAGCGCGGGATGCGGATGAGGTTCATGCCGTCACCGCCGCCCATCGCCGCATCGGCCGACTCGACGCCATGCTCGATGTTGCCGACCGTGCCATTGCCCAACGCATCGGGATAGACCATCTGCATGTAGAAGCGGTAGTAGCGGTGCGAGCCCGCCGTCGGCGTGCCAAGGTCCTTCCACAACTGGTGCGTCGCGATCGACGTCGGCGACGTCGGCTGGTTGCCGACGCGGTACGCGTTCACGGTCGGCCAGTTCTGGAGGCCGAGCGAGGCGGCGCTGCTGACGTCGACGTTGCGATTGTGGTCGCCGGCGTAACCGGTCCACGCGCCGCCATCGCCGAACGCGGCGCTCGTGCGACCCGTCGCGGTGCTCCAGTCCGACGCGAACGTCAGCTGGCCACCGGTCGTGGGCGGCGGCGTCGGTGCGGTGACCTGCACCGTCGCGCTCCCCGAGCGGCCTTCGCTCGTCGCGGTGATCGTTACCGAGCCGGTCGCGACGCCGGTCACGAGGCCCGCCGCGCTAACCGTCGCGATCGACGCGGCGCTCGTGTTCCACTGCACGGTGCGGCCGGCGAGCGTGTTGCCGTTCGCGTCGCGCAGCGTTGCCGCGAGTGTTGTCGTCGCGCCGACGAGGACCTGGGCGCTCGACGGCGACACGGTGATCGACGCGACGGGCGCGGGCACGGGGGCCGGCGCCGTCACGGTGACGACGCTCGTGTCGGCGCGGCCGGACGCGGTCGCGATGATGCGCGCGGTGCCGGCGGTGACGCCCTGCACGCGGCCGGTGGAGGACACCGTCGCGATCGACGCGCTCGTCGACGTCCATGCGAACGTCGCGCTCATCGTCGCGCCGTTCTGGTCGCGCGCCATGGCGGAGAGCTGCACGCTCCCACCTGTCATGACCGACGCGGTCGCCGGCGTGACGACGACGGTCGTGAGCGTCGGGGTCGGCGCGGGCGGCGTCACGGGGTCGACGCGATTCAGGAAGCTGCCATAGACCCAGCCGTCCGGGCCGGAGTCGAAGTCCACCTGCCAGCGCGGGTACAGGTCCCACGTGAGCGGCGTCGGACCGGCGACGATGCGCCCGGTCGCGCCGGGCTTCTGCGACCCGATCACCTTCGCGTTCTTCGGCGCATCGGCGCGCACTTCGACGTAGCGGTCGGTGCGGACGCGATCGCCGACCTTCGTCGTCGATGGGTTGATCGCGTTGGGGAAGGTACCGTCGAACTCCGACTGCGTCGGATCGACCGGTGCGTCGCCACAGGCGACGGCGACGGCGCACAGCAACATCAGGGGGGTCGCCCTCAGCACCGACAGCCGGCGTGAGAGCTTGTGCTTGAACGGCATGTGTCATCCTCGAGGATGGTGATGACGCGACGGCCAAGCACGAAGAAGCCGGGCCGCCAGCGTTGACCATGGTGGTCGAGGCTGGCGGCCCGGCTGGCATGGCGATCATCGACGGATCGCGGTAGCCCCGAAGCTCTGCGTCACCACCTTTCGATGGCTTTGCTCTGAGCAGCGCAAGCCAATCATCGGCATTCGCGCCCCATCCTGTAGCATGGCCGTCCCATTGTGACGCGGGCAGCCATGGAGGGCTGCACTATTGCGGCGATTCGCCGCTCACGTACGCGCCTGGCCATCCGGTCGCGCTCACGGCGACCGCGCCGTGCGCGTAGAGCCATTGGTCACCGAGCGTGCCGATCGGATAGTTGCTCGACGGGCCGTTCGTGCCCACGCGGAAGTATCGGTAGTCCTCCCGGATCGCCGCGTTGCTCGCATCGAATGGGATGCTCGAACGATCGAGCGTCGCGGTCGCGGCGGTCGACGGCAGGAAGTCGCGCGCCGTCGCGACGAGCGTCCCCGCCGCGTCATGGATGCGCACCTCGACCGTGTAGTTCGACGAACCGAACGCGAGGTGCCACTCGATCCGATACGTCTGGAACTTCCGCAGGCGCAGGTTCGACGCATACCAGCGCTGTCCCGTGCGGATGTCGCGGTACGCCGGGAACCAAGTGCCGTCCGCGCGCGGGATGCGCATGAGGTTCATGCCGTCGCCCCCGCCCATCGCGGCGTCCGCCGACTCGACGCCATGCTCGACGTTGCCGACGCGCCCGTCGCCGAGCGCATCCGGCGCGAGCATCTGGAAGTACAGGCGATAGTAGCGATGCTCGCCCGCGCGAGGTGCGCCGAGGTCGCGCCAGATCTGGTGCGTCGCGATCGACGTCGGCGTCCCCGGTTGGTTGCCAACGACGTAGGCGTTCGGCGTCGGCCAACCGGCGAGACCGAGCGACTGCGCGCTCAGGATCCCCTTCTTCTGGCTATGGTCCCCGGCGAATCCGCTCCAGCGTCCACCGTCGGTGAACGCCGCTGCGCTCGTGCCGGTCGCCGTCGACCAATCC
>CAYSAR010000293.1:0-2956 GCA_964428985.1 uncultured Gemmatimonadaceae bacterium
TCGTCGGGGACTTTGTCGGCGGCGGAACCACGGGCGCCGCAGCCGGCGTCGGCGCGCGCGGCGGAACCGGGGGGCTCGCGACCGGGGTCGGCCGCGGCGGCGTCGCCATCGCCGACACCGACGTCGGCATCGTCTGTCGAGAGGGCGGGATGAAGGTCGGCGTCGTAGATCGCGGGGTCCGGCGCCGCACCGCCTCGGTGGGTTCCGGCGCCGCCTCGGCGTCGGACTCGAACAGTGCGCGCTCCTCCCAGCCGGCATCCTCCGACGCCGGTTCGGCGGCGGCCGCGAATGGCGGCGTCGCTGCGCGCGGCGACTCGGCGCCGCCGCCTACGGCGGCGCCGAGTGACGCGCGGCGCGCGACCGGCTGCTCATGCGCCACCCGGATGACCGCGCCACACACCGAGCAGCGTGCGCGCACGCCTCCCGGTGGCACCTTCTCCGGATCCACGCGGAACACCGACTGGCACTCGTTGCACGAGACGTTCAACGCTCCTCCGACACGCTGGCTGGGATGATCGGCGGCGACGGCGTATCCCCCGCTGGTCCGTCTCCACGACGATCGACCGAGAACACCGAGCCATGCAACGTCTTCGCATAGCTCTTCATCTCCGTCGCAAGCTCGCTGACCTGACCCGCATGCGTGAACTGCCGCCGCTCGTTCGTCACGACGCCGATCGAGACGGTCATGAGCGGCACCTTGTGCAGTTGGCCGCGCCGGTCCTTGCCGAAATAGTACCCGGCGCGACGGTCCTGCTCCGAGTACTGGTATGGGATCAATAGGTCGAACACCGCGACGATCTCGCCGCAGGTCGCCGAGACATCCTCGACCGGGATCACGAAGATAAAGTCGTCACCACCGATGTGGCCGACGAATCCGCCCTCGCCGCAGGTACCCTTCACGACGTCGTGCAGGATCTTCGAGAGGATACGGATGACGCGATCACCGTCGTAGTAGCTGTAACGATCGTTGAATTCCTTGAAGTGATCGAGGTCCGCATAACAGACCGCGAACTGCGCGCCCGCATCGATGCGGCGCATGATCTCCGTCTCGATCTCGATCGTCCCCGGCAGGCGAGTCGACGGATGCACGTAGGTGTCGCGATCGCTGCGCCGCAGCATGGCGTCGAGGCGGAGGTTCACCTCGGCTCCGGTCACGCCGTCGCGCACGACCTCGTCGGCGCCGGCGTCGAACGCCGCGGCGAATGCCGTGTCCTCGCCGCGCGTCGCCATCGCGACCGGAATCACGCCGGTGAACGAATCCTGCTTGAGTCGCCGGCAGGTCTTGAGACCCGCGACGGGATGCGCGCGGCCGTCGACGATCACGAGGCGCGGCCGACTGCGCAACGCGGCCGACATCACCTCATCCGGACTGGACGCGCTCCGCGTCGGGATCCGCCGGCTATCGAGCCAGGCGCGGATCGTCTCCGGCAGCGGCTGGCCGTCCGGTGAGAAGATGAGGGCGGTCGATTGCGACAAGGAGGTCAGCCGGAGGTGGGATTCGGAAGATACCGGCGGCACGCGGGAGTGTCAAAAAACTCAACCCCGACAAGCAGTTGTGCGATTCTCACGGCGCCACGCTCGTCGCCTCATCCAGCAGCATCACCGGGATTCCATCACGGATAGGGAAGCTCAAGGCGCAGGAGCGGCAGATGAGCGACGCGCCCTTCGCCCCGTCGACGAGTGAGCCGTGGCACTTGGGACAGGCGAGGAGGGAGCGGATCGCTGGCGGTAGCGCGTGGCCAGTCCCATCCGACTTCCGGTCATGGCGATGCATCAGCGGTCAACTCCCGGTGGCACACGATACCCGAGCCGTTCGAGTGCGTTCGCGTTCCGGCGCCAGTTCGGGAGCACCTTGACCCAGAGATCGAGGAAGACCTGCCCGCCGACCAACGGTTCGACCTTCGCGCGCGTCGCCTGGCCGATCGCCTTGATGCGACTGCCGCCGGCGCCGATGAGGATCGGTTTCTGGCTCTCGCGCTCGACGTAGATCACCGCTCGAATGTACACCGGCGACTTCGACTCACGGAACTCCTCGATCCCGACGGCGACGCTGTACGGCACCTCATCATCGAGCTGCTCGAGCACCGACTCGCGCAGGAACTCGGCGACGAAGAATCGTACCTGCTGCGTCGAGACATCCTCTTCGTCGTAGAGGAACGGACTCGCAGGGAGGAGCGCGCGCACGCGCGCGAGCAGCGTGTCAATCCCCTCGCCGTTCGCGGCCGAGAGCTGGACGGCATCGGGGAGCGCCGCGGCGAGCGCGCGCCGGCGCGCGTCATCGAGCTCGTCGGTCTTGTTGAGGGCGAGCACGATCGGCGCGCGCGGTGCACGTGGCAGTTGGGCGAGCGCCGTCAAGACGGGCGTGACAGGCTGCGCCGCATCGAGGTCCGATGCGGCGTCTACGAGATGCACGATCACGTCGGCGTCGTCGATTGCCTGCTGCGCGGCATGCTGCATCGTGCGGTGCAGCGCGTAGCGCGGCTCCAAGAGGCCTGGCGTGTCGAGCAATACGAGCTGCGTATCGGCAACGCTCAGAATCCCGACGACGCGATCGCGCGTGGATTGCGGTTTCGGTGAGACGATCGCGAGGCGTTCGCCGACGAGGCGGTTGAGGAGCGTGGATTTCCCGGCGTTCGGCTTGCCGACGAGCGTGACGAAACCGGCCTTGGTCGAGGCAGTGCCGCTCACGCGATCGGTGGCATGGGCGTTCGTGGGAGCCATGGGATCGTCAGCGGGCATCAAGACGAGCGACGACTCACGAGTGGGAGCGGGAACAACGTCGTGATATGCGTCACGGGGGGTAGTAGCGGCGTGGGTGAAAAGACGAAGGCCCCAGTCGCGGAACGACTGGGGCCTTCAATGGGGTGCCGGCGACGGCCTACTCTCCCGCGTCCTCTCGGACGGAGTACCATCGGCGCTGTAGGGCTTAACGATCGTGTTCGGGATGGGAACGAGT
>CAYSAR010000294.1:0-2953 GCA_964428985.1 uncultured Gemmatimonadaceae bacterium
CGTGACCTCGTACCCCTCCTTGCCGAGGCGGATGTGCACCGCGTTCGTGTCGCCGAAGAGGTTGTGCAGGTCGCCGAGAATCTCCTGGTATGCGCCAGTCAGGAAGATGCCGAGGATGTATGGCTCACCATCGCGGAAGACGTGCAGCGGCAGGGAGGGCTCGCCGTCGCGCCCACCGATGAAGCGGTCGATCTTCCCGTCGGAGTCGCACGACACGTCCTGGATCGTCCCGCGCCGCGTCGGCTCCTCGTGGAGGCGATGGATCGGCATGATCGGGAAGAGTTGGTCGATCGCCCATGAGTCGGGGAGCGACTGGAAGAGCGAGAAGTTCGCGAAGTAGCGGTCGACGAGCCGCCCGTCGAGGTCGCGGATGATGTCGTCGTACTGCTTCGGCTTCCCCGCCGCGAGCCGCGCGAGCGCGTTCAGCGTACAGAGGTAGAACTGCTCGGCCATCGCCCGTTCGCGCAGCGAGAGCACGCCCGAGCTGAAGTAGTCCTGCGCGCGCTCCTTGTCGAACGTCGCGTCGTGGTAGATCTCGCGCACGCGGCGGATCGACACCGTCTTGCGCGTCGTCGCCTTGAGGTCATCGGCCATCTCGTGCAGCAGCGCGTGGTCCTCGTCGCCCGGCACCGGCGGCACCGGCTCGGCCGCCGACTCGACGTCGATGACGCTGAGCAGCAGCAACGCGTGGTGCGCCGTCAGCGCGCGCCCCGACTCGGAGATGATGTCCGGCATCGGCAGCCCTTCCTCGCGGCACGTCTCGCCGAGCGTGTAGACGATGTCGTTCGCGTACTCCTGGATCGAGTAGTTGACCGACGCCTGCGCCGTCGACTGCGAACCGTCGTAGTCGACGCCGAGCCCGCCGCCGACATCGACCCACCGGATGTCGAGCCCGAGCTTGCGCAGCTCGACGTAGAAGCGGCTGACCTCCTGGAGCCCACGCTTGATGAAGCGGATGTCGGTGATCTGCGAGCCGAGGTGGAAATGGATCAGCTTGATCCAATCGGCCTTGCCCGCGGACTGGAGCCGCTCGATGACCTGCATGAGTTGCGCCGCGTTGAGGCCGAACTTGCTCTTCTCGCCCCCCGACTGCGCCCACCGCCCCGAACCCTCGCTCGAGAGCTTGATGCGCACGCCGATCGTCGGGACGATGGCCATCTCCTCCGCGACCGGCAGCAACACGTCGAGCTCCGAGACCTGCTCGATGACGATGATGACCGTGTGCCCGAGCTTCTGCCCCATGAGGGCGAGGCGCATGAACTCCTCGTCCTTGTAGCCGTTGCACACGATGAGGTGGTCGGTGCGCTCGCTCATCGCGAGCACGGCCTGGAGCTCGGGCTTCGAGCCGCACTCGAGCCCGACGCCGGTCGGCGAGCCGAACTCGTAGATCTCCTCCACGACGTGCCGCTGCTGGTTCACCTTGATCGGATAGACCGTCGTGTAGCGGCCCTCGTACTGGAACTCCTCGATCGCGCGGGCGAAGCGCGAGTGGAGCATCTCGATCCGCGACTTGAGGATGTCCGAGAAGCGCAGCAGCACCGGCAGGCCGACGCCCTGCGCCTCGAGGTCGTGCGCGAGCTCGAAGAGGTCGATGACCTGCTCGGGACGGTCCTTGTCGGGCCGGACGACGACATGCCCCTCGGCGTTCACGTCGAAGAAGCCATCGCCCCAGCCCTCGACGTTGTAGAGCGCCTTCGCCGCGTCGATGCTCCACCCGCCGGCGGCGAGCTCGCGCGCGACGGCGGAGGCGGGGGCGGGGGGCGGCGCGCCGGTCGCGGCGGCCGCAGCGTCCTTCTCGGTCCCAGGGGTCGCGGTCATGGGCGGAATGATAGGGGAAACCGACGGCCTTGTCTGCTACCCCCGAGCGTGCGAGCGTGTAACCCGCGGCGGCCGGACCGCGTAGTCCGTCGCGGCGCTCGCGTCCGCTCCATGCGATCGCCCCCACCAACCACGACTCCACTCCCCATGAGAAAGCTCCTCAAGATCCTCGGCATGACGCTCGGGGCGCTCGTCCTCCTCGTCGTGCTCGGCGTCGCCGGGCTCTACGCCTGGACCGGCGCCGCGATCAACAAACGCACCGACACGACGACGCACGCCTTCACCGCCCCGAGCGACAGCGCGAGCGTCAGGCGCGGCGAGCACTTCGTGCGCGCGATCGGCAAGTGCGGCGATTGCCACGGCGATGACTTCGGCGGGAAGGTCTTCATCGACGATCCGGCGTTCGGCACCGTGCACGCGACGAACCTCACGCGCGGCGGCGTCGGCGCGACGTACTCCGACGCCGACTGGGAACGCGCGGTGCGTCACGGCAAGGCGCAGGACGGCCGCCGGCTGATCATCATGCCGTCGAACGAGTACCAGTACATGTCCGACGAAGACCTCGGCGCCGTCGTCGCGTACCTGCGCAATGTGCCGGCCGTCGAGCGACCGACGCCGGCGCCGAAGGTCGGCCCGGTCGCGCGCGCGCTGTACGCCGGCGGGATTCTCGGCCTGTTCCCCGCCGAGGTGATCACGCACCAGAACGTGCCGGTCCCGGCGGTGCCCGTCGACTCGACGGTCGAATACGGCGATTACCTCGCGAAGGTCGGTTGCTCCGGTTGCCACGGGGCGGGCTACGGCGGAGGCAAGATCCCCGGCGGCCCGCCGGACATGCCCGCGACGGCGAACCTCACGCCGACGGGCATCGGGCACTACACGTACGAGCAGTTCGTGCACGTCCTCCGCACCGGCGAGCGGCCGGATGGGTCGCGACTGCACGAGATGATGCCGATCGCGTCGACGAAGCTGATGACGGAGGTGGAGATGGCGGCGACGTTCAAGTACCTGAGGTCGTTGCCGGCGAAGCCCTTCGGCACTCGTTAACGGCGATGCGGGGAGTGACTACCTCGGTGCGGGGTTCGCGGTGGGGTTAGGGGTGCTGAGTACGGGAAGACGATGCTGGGTGTAGGAAACC
>CAYSAR010000295.1:0-2907 GCA_964428985.1 uncultured Gemmatimonadaceae bacterium
GCCGGCGTGCTGATCGGGCCGGGAACGCCGGGGATCGTCGCCGACGTGGAACTCACGGCGCAGCTCGCCGAGGTCGGCGTGATGCTGCTGATGTTCGGCGTCGGCCTGCATTTCGACATCGACGACCTGCTGTCGGTGAAGAAGATCGCGTTGCCCGGTGCCGTCGTGCAGATCGTGGTCGCCTCGACGCTCGGCTGGGCGCTCGCGACGCTGTGGGGGTGGCCGCCCGTCGCCGGCCTCGTCTTCGGCCTCTCGCTCTCGGTCGCGAGCACGGTCGTGCTGCTCAAGGCACTCGAGAGCCGCGGCGTGCTCGACTCGCAGAATGGTCGCATCGCGGTCGGCTGGCTCGTCGTCGAGGATCTCGTCACCGTGCTCGTGCTCGTCATGATGCCGCCGCTCGCGGCGCTCGCGACGGGCGATGCCCCGGCCGCGGGCGAGCGTGGCATCGCGATGACGCTCCTGCTGACGCTCGGCCAGGTCGGCCTCTTCGTCGCGCTGATGCTCATCGTCGGCAAGCGACTCTTCCCCTACGTGCTCTGGCAGGTCGCGCGCACGAACTCGCGCGAGCTCTTCTCGCTCTGCGTGATCGTCGCGGCGCTCGGCATCGCGTACGGCTCGGCCAAGCTCCTCGGCGTGTCGTTCGCGCTCGGCGCCTTCTTCGCCGGCATGATGCTGCGCGGCTCGGCGCTCAGCTACCGCGCCGCCGAGGAATCGCTGCCGCTGCGCGACGCGTTCGCGGTGCTCTTCTTCGTATCGGTCGGCATGCTCTTCGACCCGAAGATCCTCATCGAGAGCCCGCTGCACGTGCTCGCCGTGCTCGGCATCATCCTGCTCGGCAAGACGATCGCGGCGTTCATGCTCGTGCTGATGTTGCGCTATCCGTTGAACACGGCGCTCACGGTCTCGGCGAGCCTCGCGCAGATCGGCGAGTTCTCGTTCATCCTCGCGGGACTCGGCGTCGCGCTCGGCATGATGCCGGTCGAGGGCCAGAGTCTCGTCGTCGCGGGATCGCTCATCTCGATCGCGCTGAACCCGGTCATGTTCGGGTTCATCGAGCCGGCGCAGCGGTGGATCCGCGAGCGGTCGGCGTTCGCGCGCGAGCTCGAGCAGCGCGACGATCCGCTCTCACAGCTGCCGGTGACGGTGGCGCCGCATGTCGTGACGGGCCACGTCGTGCTCGTCGGCTACGGCCGCGTGGGGCGCCGCATCGGCGAGCGGCTCACGGCGGCCGGCGTCCCGTTCGTCGTCGCCGAGACACAGCGCGAGCTCGTGGAATCGCTGCGCAAGCGTGGCATGCACGCCGTCGTCGGTGACGCGGCAGACCCGGCGGTGCTGATCCAGGCGCACGTCGCGCGCGCGAGCGTGCTGGTGATCGCGACACCCGACACGTTCGGTGTGCGTCAGATGATCGAGACGGCGCGCACGCTGAACCCGCACATCGAGACGGTCGTCCGGACGCACAGCGAGGAGGAAGCCGAGCTGCTGCGGTCGGAGAAGGCGGGCAAGGTGTTCATGGGAGAGCATGAACTCGCGCTCGGGATGGCGCGGCACGTGTTGGACAAGGTGGAGGAAAGAAGGTCCCCTGCCGCTTGATGCGGGATGCGGGATGCGGGATGCGGGGTAGGACTCGAGATGCGATGAGTGAGGCGAGAGTCGAGATGCGAGGCGCATCGTCATCGCCGCATCCGTTCCACCCAACCCGCGTACTTCTTGAGGAACCCCTCAAGGAACGTCCGCGTCTTCTCGTCGGCGAACTCGCCATTCGCATCCAGCGTGTCCGCCGCCATCGTGAAGTAGACCTCGGGACCGACGAGGAGGTGCAGGCCGAGGATCACGGCGACGCTGCGGAGCTGGGATTGGGCGGCGGCGGTGCCGATGCGACCGTCGCTGACCCCGGTGATCGCGGCCGGCTTGTGGCCCCAGGAGTTCTTCCCCTTCGGCCGCGAACCCCACGCGATCGCGTTGACGAGAAGCGGCGGGACCGACCGATTGTACTCGGGCGTGACGAAGAGCAGGCCGTCCGCCCGCTCGATGTCCGCCTTCAATCGGGTCACCGGCGCGGGCGGGTCACGCCAGAGATCCTCGTTGTAGATCGGGATGTCGCCAAGTTCAACGTGGCGGAAACGGAGTCCGAAACGGTCGCCGGCGAGCCGCTCGAGGGCCTTCGCGAAGCGGCGGTTGATCGACTCGGCGCGGAGGCTGCCGACGAAGACGGCGATGTCGTACATCGATTCTCCCTTGGATGGGCGGCGTTCCCCATGCTACACCGTTCACGCAGTCTAGCGGCCCGCCTGCGCCGCCACCATGCAGGCGCTCGACAGGTCGCGCCAGCCGGCGCGGAGGACGGATGGTGAACGTGGACGGCCTACTGGAGTTCCTGCGCGCGGCAGAGCGACTCAAGGTGACGATGCGCACGGGATACACGACGACCGGGGCGCAGGAGAGCGTCGCCGAGCACACGTGGCGGCTCTGCCTCATGGCGATGCTCGTGTGGCGTGAGTTCCCGGGCGTCGACTTCTCGCGCCTGATCCGCATGTGTATCGTGCACGACCTCGGCGAAGCGGTGAGCGGCGATGTCAGTGCGCCCGAACAGGCGCGGCGACGCGCCGCCGATCCGACGGCGGACAAGTCGCGGCAGGAGCGCGCCGACCTCCAGACGCTCGTCGCGCCGCTCGACGCCGCGCTCTGCGATGAGATCCTCGCCCTCTGGGACGAGTACGAGGCGGCGTCGACGGTCGAGGCGCGCCTCGCGAAGGCGCTCGACAAGTTGGAGACGATCCTCCAGCACACGCAGGGAGCGAATCCGCCGGGGTTCGACTATCGATTCAATCTTGGGTATGGGCGCGCGCAGACCGATTGGGATCCGCTGCTCGTGGGGATGCGGGAGGAGTTGGATCGTGAGACGGA
>CAYSAR010000296.1:0-2904 GCA_964428985.1 uncultured Gemmatimonadaceae bacterium
CCGTCATCGTCGAGTAGCCCTCGATGTCGGAGAAGACGACGGTGACGTCGCGCTCCTCGCCGCCGAGCATCGCCGCCGAGCGGTCGGAGAGCACGCGCCGGGCGATGTCGGGTGAGACGTAGCGGCCGAAGGTGTCGCGGAGGAAGTCCCGCTCTTTCAGGCTCTTGGCGATGGTGTTGAAGTGGTGGCCCATCAGCCCGAACTCGTCCTTGCGCTTGATCGCGATGGCGTGCTCGAAGTCGCCGGTGGCGATCTTCTCGGCGGCGACGTTGATGTCGGCGATCGGCCCGCGGATGCGCCGGCCGATCACGAAGGCGACGATGAACATCGCCAGCGCCGCGGCGCCGAAGAGTATGAGCGTCGTCGTCAGCACGCGGGTCTGGATCGCCTCGATGTTGGGCGCGAGGATGTCGACGCCGACGAGCGCGAAGGGGCTCCCGTCTGCCAGCTTCAGCGGCGCATAGCCCGAGAGCGAGAGCCCGAAGCTGTCGCGCGACATCCGGTCCTCGACGGTGATCGCCGTGAAGCCGCGCTCCATGACCTTGACCGCGTCGGAGATCGTATAGGTCCCCCAGGGCGGCACCGTCTCCTCGTCGGGATCGGCGACGTCGACGAGCACGCGCAGCTCCCTCGGGGTCTCGGTCTTCGCGAAGATGTAGATCGAGTTGATGTCGGCGTCGTCGCGGCAGATCGCGCCGAGGTCGTCGCGCACATCCTTTATATATGCGCTCGTCCCGATGTTGGTCTCGTCGACCATGGCGAGGCGGTTGCCGTCGAGGCGGCGCGACAGGATCATCACGGTCGAGTGGATGCGCTGCTGCAGGGCCTCGAACTCGGTGGCGTAGGTGACCTCGTAGTAGGCGACGCCCATGCCGCCGAGCACGACGAAGACCACGGCGCCGAGGAGCAGCGTCATGCGGACGTGGAAGCGCTCGAGCGGTTTCAGGATGAAGCGGCCGGGACGGTCGGTCACGCGCGCATCATGGGCCGAGAGAAGCGCGTTCGCAACCCGACCTGCGCACGTGCGCTCGCGCGTGGCCGCGCACGCGCCCCGCCCGGCGAGCGCATCGTCGCGCGCCTTTCGCTTGCATTGTCGCGGGCCGTCTGCGAGGGTCCGCGCCGTTTCGACCCTCTGGGAGAGCCGGCCGATGATCGCGCGGAGTCGTTTCCTGAGCCTCACCCTGTCGCTCGCGCTTGCGCTCGCCCTGACCGTCGTCTCGCGCGACGCGGCGCGGGCCGAGCCGGCGACCAAGGTCTTCCTCAACGGCGTGCCGTCGCCCGTCTTCTTCAACGACGGCGACAGCTTCCGCGTGCTCTCCGGCAAGTACCAGGGCGCCAAGGCGCGGTTGTCCGGCTACAACACGCTCGAGAGCTACGGCCCCGCGCACCAGTGGGGCGCCTGGACCGCCAAGGAGATGTTCGTGCTCGCCAAGCTCGCGACGGCGCACGCGCGCGTCGGCGTCTGGCACTGCACCTCCGACGGCAAGCTCGACACCTACGGGCGCATGCTCTTCTGGTGTCCTGACCTGGCCGCCGACCTCGTGCGACGCGGCCTCGCGCACGTACTCTCGGTCACCTCCGAAGGCGGCGATCCGGAGCTCATCAAGGCGCAGGACGAGGCCAAGGCCGCGCGCCGCGGGATCTGGGCGCATGGGGTCCCCGACTACGTGCTCACCTCGTTGCACTCGATCGCGGAGGAGGTCACCGACGACGGCACCTACAACCGCCTGGTCTCGACGGTCGACGGGCACTCGCTCAAGTGGGTGCACGACGAGACCTACGCCGAGTGCCAGACCGTGTGCGACGACGGCGCCGAGACCAAGGCGCGCCTCGACGCGGCCGTGGCCGCGCTCGCGGCCGACGCGACCGCGAGCACGTACATCAAGGGCGCGGGCGGCGCGCGACCCTACAGCGAGCAGGAGCTCGAGGTGATCGCCTCGACCTTCGCGCGCGGCAAGGAGATCGCGCGCCAGATGAAGCGGCCGGAGCACCTGGCCGGGTTCGTCGCGGTGCTCGGCAAGCTCAAGGAGTCGGGGCAGCTGGGGCGCGCGGTCGGCGAGACCCCGTCCTGCATGATCTACGTCGACTTCAAGCGCCGCTTCGGCGGGGGACGGGCCGAATGTCTCAGGTGATCGCGCGTGCGCTCTCGCTCGCGGCGCTCTCCGGCCTCGCGCTCGCGGCGTGCGACTATCGCAGCCCGGCCTACCCGGTGCTCGGCTACGAGACCGGCGACCAGCAGTGCGAGGACGGGGTCGACAACGACCTCGACGGCACGATCGACTGCGACGACGCCGACTGCCTGATGACCTCGACGCTCTGCGGCGAGTACGTGCCGCTCATCCCGAGCTTCAAGGTCGAGAACACCCTTCGCCTGTGCCGCGACGGCATCGACAACGACGACAACGGGCAGTTCGACTGCGGCGACCGCAAGTGTCAGGCGATCGCCGAGGTCTGCTGCGGGCGCGAGTTCACCAACGAGCGCTGCAACGACGGGCGCGACAACGACGGCAACGGCTTCACCGACTGCGAGGACTTCGGCTGTTCGCGCGGCATGTACGTCACCGTCTGCCGCGAGAGCGACGACGTCGGCTGCCGCGACGGCATCGACAACGACCGCGACGGTGACACCGACTGCCGCGACTCGGGGTGCGAGGACCTGGCGGTCTGCCGCGAGACGATCTGCGACGACGGCCTCGACGACGACGGCGACGGTGACATCGACTGCGACGACCGCGACTGCGGCGGGGTCGGCGGCTGCGAGATCCCGCCGAGCAACCCCGAGGACTCGATCGCGACCTGCGGCGACGGCGTCGACAACGACCGCGACGGCTTCACCGACTGCGACGACTTCTCGTGCAACCGCGACGCCGCCGAGGATGTCGTCGCCTTCTGTGCCGCGCGCGC
>CAYSAR010000297.1:0-2870 GCA_964428985.1 uncultured Gemmatimonadaceae bacterium
GATCCAAGCGCGCCCCGAGGACGTGAAGGCGTACTTCAAGGCGCAGTTGCGCAAGCGCGTCGCGCCGGAACAGGCGGGCCGGCGGGGGCCGGCGCCGCTGCGCGTGCCTCCGCGCGACGATCCCTACGGCTGAGTCGCGTGGCGCGACCGGCGCGGCACCGGCCCCAGACGCCTCACGCCCCATGATATGGTAGCGCCCGGCGCGTAGATTTCGACGTCCGTGCGACTCGTCCACCTCTCCGACCTGCACCTCGGCTTTCGCCAGTTCCAGCGGCAGACGCCGGCGGGCATCAACCAGCGCGAAGCCGACGTCGCGCGCTCGTTCGCGCGCGCGATCGACCGTGTCATCGAGCTCGCGCCGGACGTCGTGCTCATCGGTGGCGACGTGTTCCACACGGTGCGTCCGACGAACACGGCGATCCTGCACGCGTTCCAGCAGTTCGCGCGGCTCGTCGCGTCGCTCCCCGCGACCGAGGTCGTCATCGTCGCGGGCAACCACGATATGCCGCGGTCGACCGAGACCACGTGCATCCTGCGACTCTTCGAGCAGGGCTTCACCGCGCGCGACCGCGCGACCGACACCGAGACCGAGGCGCCGGGCCTGCCGATCCATGTCGCCGATCGCGAGGCGCGGCGGCTCACGTTCCGGCGCGACGGCAAGACGCTCTCGGTGCTCGCGGTGCCCGATCTCCCGCCGGGCACGGTCGATCTCTCGCCCGACCCGACGGCCGACTACAACGTGCTGCTGCTCCACGGCGAGGTGCAGGGCGCGCTGCCGCACGCCGACGCGTCCGACCGCGCGGCGATGCAGATCCCGCTCGCCGACGTCGCACGACCGGGGTGGGACTACGTCGCGCTCGGACACTACCACGTCTACAAGCGCATCGCGCCGCACGTCCTCTACTCGGGGTCGCTCGACTATACGAGCACGAACCCGTGGGGCGAGATCGCCGAGGAGCGCGCGGCGAAGCTCCCCGGAAAGGGGATGATCGAGCACGACCTCGCGACGCGGAAGCAGGTCTTCCATCCGCTGCCCGTCGCGCGGCCGTTCGTCGACCTCGTGCCGATCGACGGTCGCGGTCTCTCGGCGCAGGAACTCGACGCGGCGATCCAGGCCGCGGTCGCGAAGGTCCCTGACGGCATCGACGGCAAGGTTGTGCGGCTCGTCGTCCGCGACGTGCCCCGCCATGTCGCGCGCGAGCTCGATCACAAGGCGCTGCGCGAGCTCCAGCGCCGTGCGCTGCACTTCCATCTCGACACGCGCCGGCCGGAGATGATCCGGCGCACGGTCAGTGGCGGCGCGCCGGGTCGCCGGCCCTCGCTCGGCGAGTTGTTGCGCGAACGGCTCCAGGCGCGCGCGCTGCCCTCGGATGTCGATCGCGACCAGCTCGTCGCGCTCGGCGTGCAATACCTCGAGGCGGCCGAGCTCGCCGAACCGGTGCGCGACTTCCCGGGGGCCGACGCGTGAGGCTCGCCCGGCTCAAGCTCCTGAACTTCCGCCAGCATGCCGAGACGGAGCTCGAGTTCGACTCGGGCCTCACCGGCATCATCGGGCCGAACGGCGCGGGCAAGAGCACGATCCTCGAGGCGATCGCGTGGGCGCTCTACGGCGGCAACACGGCGCGTGGCGGCAACGAGTCGATCCGCTTCAACCGGGCGCCGGCGCGTTCGCACGTGCGTGTCGAGTTGGAGTTCGACCTCGCGGGGCATCGCTATCGCGTCGTGCGCGGGCTCTCGATGGCCGAGCTCTACCTCGATGGCGGCGCGGAGCCGGTCGCGAACTCGCTGACGACGGTCGCCGAGATGCTCCAGCGGCGCATCGGCATGACGCGCACCGAGTTCTTCAACACGTACTTCACCGGGCAGAAGGAACTCGCGGTGATGCAGTCGCTCACCGCCGGCGAGCGAGCGCAGTTCCTCTCGCGCGTGCTGGGCTACGAGCGGCTGCGCACGGCGCAGGAGCTGTGCGCGACGCGACGGAAGGAGTTCGTGAGCGAGATTGCCGGGCTGCGCTCCGGCATGCCCGACCGCGATTTCGTGCTGCGGCAGGAGAAGGAGGCGCGCGCGGCGCACGACGAGGCGCTCTCGCGCGTCGCGGCGGCCGAGCGGCTCGAGCAGGAGACGAAGGAGGCGCTCGAGATGGTCGCGCCACGCTGGCTCGCCGCGCAGGCGGGGCGCGACGAACGCCAGAAGGTCGAGACCGAGCTCGCGGCGGTCGACGGCGAACTCGCCGCGCTCGTGCGGGCCGAGGAGCGCCACGCGCTCGAGATGGCGCAGGTCGCCGAGGCGCGCGCGGCGCTCGCGCCGCTGCTCCCTGACGTCGAGGCCTTCGATGGCGTGCGCGCCGCGGTGGAGGAACAGCGGGCGCTCGCCGTGCATGATGGTCGCCGTCGCGCACTGGTGGAATCGCAGCGGGCGCTCACCGACGAGGTCGCGTCGCTCACCGAGCAGCGTCGGGGGCTCGAGGGGGTGCCGGCGCAGGAGGAGCAGGTCACGCTCGAGCTCGAGGCGCGGCGGAAGGAGCTCGAGGCGGCGCACGACCGGCTCGAGGCGCGCCGCACCGAGTGGGTGCGCGACCGGCAGGAGGTCGACACGCGGCTGCGTGCGTTGCGCGCGCAGTTCGCCGAGCTGCGCGACCAACGCGATCGCCTCGTCTCGCTCGGCGAGGAAGGCGCCTGCCCGACCTGCACGCGCAAGCTGGGCGAGCACTTCCGCGACGTGCTCGACGTCATCGAGCGGCAGATGGAGACGGTCGAGGCCGACGGGTCGTACTTCCGCTCGCGCCTCGACCAGCTGGAGGCGATGCCGGCCGACATCGCGCACCTCGACGAGCTGCGGGTAGAGAAAGACCTCAAGGAAACCCTCGAAGG
>CAYSAR010000298.1:0-2861 GCA_964428985.1 uncultured Gemmatimonadaceae bacterium
CATCCCGATCACGCCGGCGATCGCCGAGCCGACCACCGGCGAGACGATGGGCCAGTCGGCCGAGAAGATGGCGAAGCTCAACGGCATCGGGCGCGCGGCGCAGGACGCGCTCGCGCTCGCGTCGCACCGCAACGCGCATGCGGGCACGAGCGACGGCCGCCTCACCGCCGAGATCGTGCCGGTCACCCTGCCGCCATCGCATGAGTCGGCGCTCGCGAGCGACAACGGCATCCGCGCCGACACGACGCTCGAGGCGCTCGCCGCGCTCAAGCCCGTGTTCGACCGCAAGTACGGCACGGTGACGGCGGGCAACGCATCGCCGCTCACCGACGGCGGCGCGGCCGTGTTGCTCATGCGGGAGGACATCGCGAAGGCGCGCGGCTACGAACCGAAGGCGTACATCCGTTCGTACGCGTACGCGGCGGTCGACCCGGGGGAGCAACTCCTCCAGGCGCCGGTGCTCGCCGCGCCGATCGCGCTCAAGCGCGCGGGCCTCACGCTGCGCGACATGGATCTCGTCGACATGCACGAGGCGTTCGCCGCTCAAGTGCTCTCGAACCTGCACGGCTTCACCTCGCGTGAGTGGGCGGCGCGCGCCGGGTTCAGCGAGCCCGTCGGCGAGGTCGACCGCGCGAAGCTCAACGTGCTCGGCGGGTCGATCGCGATCGGCCATCCGTTCGGCGCGACCGGCGCGCGCATCACGACGACGCTCATGAACGAGCTGCGGCGGCGCGATGGCCAGTTCGGCCTCATGACGGTCTGTGCGGCGGGGGGGCTCGGCTTCTCGATGGTCGTGGAGCGCGCATGACGACGACGCCAGCACCGGCGGCGGCGCGCGAGGCGGTGACGCTCACGATCGAGGGCGGCATCGCCGTGCTCACGCTCGACCTCCCGGACGAATCCGTGAACAAGTTCTCGCCGTCGGTCATCGAGGAGATGTCGGCGCACCTGGACCGCATCGAGAAGGACGGTGCGGTGCGCGCCGCGGTCGTGATCTCGGGGAAGCCGGGGAACTTCATCGCCGGCGCCGACATCGACCAGTTCCTCGCCTGGCGCACCGCCGCCGACGCGCAGGCGGCCAGCGCGTTCGGCCACGCGATGCTGCATCGCGTCGAGAAGGGGCGCGTGCCCATCGTCTGCGCGGTCGACGGTGCCTGCCTCGGCGGCGGCCTCGAGTTCGCGCTCGCGTGCGCGTACCGCATCGCCGCCGACTCGCCGAAGACCGTGTTCGCGCTCCCCGAGACGAAGCTCGGACTGATCCCCGGCGCCGGCGGGACGCAGCGCCTGCCGAAGCGCATCGGGCTCCAGGCCGCGCTCGACATGATCCTCACGGCGAAGAACGTGCGCGCGCGGAAAGCGCTGCAATCGGGACTCATCGACGAGCTCGTGCATCCGTCGATCCTGCGTGACGTCGCGGTGCGCCGCGCGCGCGGGCTCGCCGACGGCGCGCTCGCGCGCCAACGTGACGGCCGCAAGCACAGCGCGAAGGAGATCCTCCTCGACGACAACCCGATCGGGCGCGCGGTCGTCTTCCGCCAGGTGCGCGAGATGACGGCGCGCAAGTCGCGCGGACACTATCCCGCGCTCTTCGCCGCGATCGATGCCGTCGCCGCCGGCTACCATGCCGGCTCGGAGCAGCAGGGCTATGCCGAGGAAGCGCGTCTCTTCGGCGAGATGGCGATGACCGACGTCTGCCGTGAGCTCCTCTTCCTCTTCTACGCGACGACGTCGCTGAAGAAGGACGCCGGCGTCGGCGCCGGTGTCGTCGCGACGCCGCGCGACGTGCCGCGCATCGCGGTGCTCGGCGCCGGCTTCATGGGCGCGGGCATCGCCGCGGTGACGGCACAGGAAGGCATCCCGGTCCGCTTCAAGGACACCGACCTCACGCGCGTGGCGAAGGGCATCGGTGCCGTGCGCGACGTGATTCGCGACCGGCTCACGAAGCGGCGCATCACGCGGCAGCAGTTCGAGGACCAGGTCGGCCTCGTGTCGGGCACCGTCGAGTACACCGGCTTCGCGCGGGTGCCGCTCGTCATCGAGGCGGTGTTCGAGGACCTCGCCGTGAAGCAGCAGGTGCTGCGCGAGGTCGAGGCGGTCATCGGCGACGAGGCGATCTTCGCGACGAACACGAGCACGATCCCGCTCGCACGCATCGCCGAGGCGGCGCGCCACCCCGAACGCGTCGTCGGCATGCACTTCTTCTCGCCGGTGCACAAGATGCCGCTGCTCGAGGTCGTCGTGACGCCGCGGACGGCGCCCGACGTCGTCGCGACGGCGGTCGAGTTCGGGCGGCGCATCGGCAAGACGGTCATCGTCGTGAACGACGCGCCGGGCTTCTTCGTGAACCGCATCCTCGCGCCGTACGTCAATGAGGCGGGCCACCTGCTCGACGAGGGCGCATCGATCGACGCCGTCGATCGCGCGATGACCGCGTTCGGCTTCCCGGTCGGGCCGATCAACCTCATCGACGAGGTCGGCCTCGACATCGCCGGGAAGTCCGGTGCGATCATGGCCGAGGCGTTCCCCGAGCGGCTCCATCCGAGTTCGGCCCTTCGCAAGGTGCTCGAGGCCGGACGGCTCGGACGGAAGGGCAAGAAGGGCTTCTACGCCTACACCGCCGAAGGGAAGCGCGAGGGTGTCGACGAGAGCGTCTATGAGATCATCGGCGGCGGCACGCGGCGGAAGGACGTGCCGCGCGAGGAGATCCAACAGCGCCTGTCGCTCGCGATGGCGAACGAGGCGGTGCGCTGCCTCGAGGAGGGCATCGTGCGCCTCGCGCGCGATGGCGACGTCGGCGCCGTGTTCGGCATCGGCTTCCCGCCGTTCCGTGGTGGTCCGTTCCGCCATGTCGACGCGCTTGG
>CAYSAR010000299.1:0-2843 GCA_964428985.1 uncultured Gemmatimonadaceae bacterium
CGGCGGCTGCCGCGACGGCGGCTGCCGCGACGGGCCCCGAGCGCCGCACCTCGCCGCGCATGGTCGATCCGAGCGCCTCGAAGGGGCAGGCGTCGAGCCACGCGAACATGACCGGCCAGGTGCTCGACCGGCGCTACCACATCGTGCGCAAGGTCGGCGAGGGCGGCATGTCGTACGTCTATCTCGCGCACGACGTCGCCACGCAGGAGCGCTACGCGATCAAGATCCTCTCGCCCGCGCTCTCGCGCGACGAGAACGCGATGGCGCGCCTGCGCCGCGAGGCGGCGCTGGGCATCCGGCTCGCGCATCCGAACATCTGCCACATCGTGCGCATGGGCGAGACCGAGGACGGCCTCGTCTATGTCGTGATGCCATACGTCGAGGGGGAGATCCTCTCGGACCGCAACTACCGCGTCGGGCGCACGACGCTCGACGACGCCGCGCGCTTCGTCGGCGAGATCGCCGACGGGCTCGCGCTCGCCCATTCGCTCGCGATCATCCATCGCGACCTCAAGCCCGAGAACATCATGATCTGCAAGCGGCCCGACGGGTCGGAGTACGCGGTCGTGATGGACTTCGGCCTCGCGAAGGAACGCAAGGCGGGGGGCGAGCTCCAGAAACTCACCGCGACCGGGATCATCCTCGGCACCCCCGAGTTCATGAGTCCCGAGCAGCTGCGCGGCAAACCGCTCGACCCGCGAACGGACATCTACTCGCTCGCGTTGATGACGTACGAGATGCTCACCGGGAAGCTGCCGTTCGAAGGGAAGACGCAGCAGGAGATGATGATCGCGCGCCTGCGCAACGACCCGATCCCCGCGCGGAACCGGCGCGCCGACCTCCCCGAGGCGGTGGACGCGGTGCTGTTGAAGGGGATGGCCCGCGCCGCGGAGGACCGGTACCCATCGGCACCGGAGTTCGCGCAGGCGCTGCGCGCGGCGGCATCATGAACGCCCGCCGCGTCGCGGCGGCGATCGCGTTCGCGTCGTCGTTCGCTGCCGCGACCGTGGGTGCGCAGCAGTCGGGCGTGAACGTCGCGCGCTACCGGTTCGACATCACGCTCCCCGACACCGGCAAGGCGATCGCCGTCGACGCGACGATCGAGCGTCAGCGCGCCGCCGGTGTCGAGGAGTTGCGACTCGACCTGCGATCGCCGATGCGCGTGCGCCGCGCGCGCCAGGGCTGCGAGGAGCGCACGCAGCGCACCGTCACGTTCAAGCATGCCGACGACGTCCTCGCGATCGCGCTGCGGCCGCAGGGCACCGACACGATCACGTGCGTGCGTGTCGAGTACGGCGGCGCGCCGACCGACGGGCTCGTCATCACCACCGATAGCGCCGGTCGCTGGCGCGCGTTCGGCGACAACTGGCCGAACCGCGCGCGCCATTGGCTCGCGACGATCGACCATCCCTCCGACAAGGCGCTCGTCGAGTTCCGGGTGACCGCGCCGGCCTCGCGCCGCATCGTCGCGAACGGCGTCCAGCGGGAACGCACGGAGCAGGGCCGGCGCGCGACGAGCAGGTGGAGCACGCTCGCGCCCCTCCCGACGTACCTCATGGTCATCGCCGCCGCACCGCTCAGCGAACACGCGCTGGGCAACACCGCGTGCGGGCTCGGGAGCGTCGGGCGCTGCGTGCCGCAGCAGGTCTTCACCGCGCCCGAGCAGGCGCGGTACATGCCCGGCAACTTCCGCTTCGTCGACGACATCGTGCGGTTCTTCGCGCGCACCGTCGCGCCGTATCCGTATGAGCAGCTCGCCCATCTACAGAGCTCGACGCGCTTCGGCGGCATGGAGAACGCGGGTGCGATCTTCTACAACGACCAGCTCTTCCGCACGCCGGCCGGCGTGAGCGTCGAGCTCATCGCGCACGAGACGGCGCACCAGTGGTTCGGCAACGCCGTCACGCAGCGCGAGTGGGGGCACCTCTGGCTCTCCGAGGGGTTCGCGACGTACTTCGCCGCCCTCTACACGCAACATGCGCAGGGCGATGCGCCCTTCGTCGCGCACATGGACGGCATCCGCACGATGCTGCTGGGCTCGCCGGTCGTGGCCGCGCGCCCGGTGCTCGACACCGCGCAGACCGACCTCATGGCGCTGCTCAACGCGAACAGCTACCAGAAGGGCGGCTTCGTGCTGCACATGCTGCGCAACGAGGTCGGCGACAGCGCGTTCTTCCGCGGCGTGCGCGAGTACTGGAACGCGAACCGCCACGGCAACGCGATGACCGCCGACCTGCGCGCCGCCGTCGAGCGCGAGGCCGGGCGCGACCTCGCGTGGTTCTTCGACCAGTGGCTCACGCGACCCGGATTCGCGCAGGTGACGTCGTCGTGGAGCCATGACACGACGAACGGCAGCGTCGCGCTCGAACTCACGCAGGGGACGCGATTCCCGCCGTTCCGCTTCGCGCTCGGCGTCGCGGTGACCGGCGCCGATGGGTCCGTGCAGGTCGTGCGCGTCGAGGTGCCGGCGGAGCCGGAGGTACGGCTCACGCTCCCGGGCACGTGGGCGCAGCGGCCGCGCGCGGTGCGGCTCGACCCGCAGGTGGCCGTGCTCGCGGAGTTCGTCGCGGCGCAGCCGTGATCGCGCGCGTGGCGGTCGCGGTGGCGCTCGCGTGCGGCGCCATCGATGTCGGGACCGCCGCGGCTCAGCAGCGCGGCGCGCCGCCGCCGCCCCCCTCGCGCGCCGACGCGTACCTCGCCGTCGGTCGCCTCGCGATGGCTGAACGCGAGCTCTACGCGGCGGTCGCGGCGGAACCGCGGCAGCCCGCGCATCGCGGCGCGCTCGGCCGTTACCTCGCGTCGCGTGGACGGTTTCGCATCGCCGAGGAGCTCTTCGTCGAGGC
>CAYSAR010000300.1:0-2842 GCA_964428985.1 uncultured Gemmatimonadaceae bacterium
AGGCCGGCTACATCCCGTCGCTGCGCGAGTACAACCGCGTCTTCGGCGTCACGCGCGCGCGCCTCGAGCGCGCGCCGCGCGAGCTCGTCATCCTCCACCCCGGCCCCATCAACCGCGGCGTCGAGCTCGATTCCGACGTCGCCGACGGACCCCACAGCGTGATCCTCCATCAAGTCACGAACGGCGTCGCCGTGCGCATGGCGGTGCTCGACCTGCTCGCCGGCGGCCGCGCCGCCCTCGCCGAGGCCGCGAAGGGCGACATCGCGCAGGCGGTCAAGAAGGGAGGTGCGGCATGAGTGCGCCGCGGGCGATGCTCCTCAAGGGCGGCCGGATCGTCGATCCGTCGCAAGGGCTCGACGCGGTCGGCGACCTCCTGCTGACCGACGGCAAGGTCGCGGCGGTCGGCGGCACGATCGCCGGCCCCGATGGCGCCACGGTGATCGACTGCGCCGGACAGGTCGTCGCGCCCGGCCTGATCGACGTGCACGTGCATCTGCGCGAGCCCGGTCGCGAGGACGTGGAGACGGTCGCGACCGGCGCGCATGCGGCCGCCGCCGGCGGCTTCACCGGCGTCTGCGCGATGCCGAACACGAAGCCCGTCACCGACAATCAGGCGACGGTCGGGTTCGTGAAGCGCCAAGGCGAAGCGGCCGGCTTCGCCCGCGTCTATCCGTACGGCTGCATCTCGCTCGGCATGAAGGGCGAGACGCTCGCCGAGTTCGGCGAGATGGTCGCCGCCGGCGCCGTCGCGGTGAGCGACGACGGCAAGCCGGTCGAGGATTCGCACCTCATGCGCACCGCGCTCGAGTACGCGCAGACGTTCGGCATCCCGGTCGTCGAGCATTGCGAGGTCATGGCGCTCGCGCATGGCGGCTCGATGAACGAAGGCATCGTCTCCGCGCGGCTCGGCCTCAAGGGCATCCCGGCGGAGGCCGAGGAGATCGACGTCGCGCGCTGCATCCTGCTCGCGAAGCTCACCGGCGGCCACGTGCATCTCTGCCACCTGAGCACGAAGGGCTCGGTCGATCTCGTGCGCTGGGGGAAGGACCAGGGCGTGCGCGTGACGTCCGAGGTCTGTAGTCACCACATCTCGCTCACCGAGGCGGCGGTCGAGGGCTACGACACGAACGCGAAGATGAATCCGCCACTGCGCACGCAGCGCGATGTCGAGGCGCTCCAGGCCGGCCTCAAGGATGGCACGATCGACCTGCTCGTGACCGATCACGCGCCACATCACTACGACGAGAAGGAGCGCGAGTTCGCCGACGCGCCGAACGGCATCGTCGGGCTCGAGACCGCGCTCGGCGTGAACGTCACGTGGCTCGTCGAGCGTGGCGTGCTCACGATCCCGCAGCTCGTCGATCGCATGTCCTGCCTGCCGGCGAAGGTCTTCCACCTGCCGGGGGGCTCGCTCGCGAAGGGGGCCATCGCGGACGTGACCGTGTTCGACCCCGCGCGCGAGTGGACGGTCGACCCGTCCCGTTTCAAGTCGAAGGGGCGGAACACGCCGTACGGCGGCGTGCGCCTGCGCGGGCTCGCGACCTGTACCGTCGTGGGCGGCCGGGTCGTCCATCGAGTGGCGGACTGAGCGCATGCCGACGGCGGCCGGCGCCCGGCGCGACATCGTGCGCACCTGTCGCCGGTTGTACGACCGTGGCTTGATCGCGGGACAGGATGGGAACGTGTCGGTGCGGATGGACCGCGATCGCGTGCTCGTCACGCCGGCCGGCATGTCGAAGGCGGATGTGACGGCGCGGGACCTCGTCGAGGTCTCGGTGCGGACGGGGCAGGTCGTGTCGAAGGGCGGGCGGCGCGCGAGTTCGGAGCTCGCCGTCCATCTCGCGATCTACCGAGGGAGACCGGACGTCCACGCGGTGGTGCATGCGCACCCGCCGGCGGCGACGGGCTTCGCCGTCGCGGGTGAACCATTGCCCGAGAACGTGCTGCCGGAGTTAGTGTATTCGGTGGGGCCCGTGGCCCTGGTGCCATTCGAGGCACCGGGGACGCAGGCCCTCGCCGATGCGTTCGGTCCATGGCTCGCCGGTCACGATGCGTGGCTCATGGCGAACCATGGCGCAGTGACCGCCGGGGCGTCGTTGCTCGTCGCGCACCAGCGGATGGAGAGTCTCGAGCACGCGGCACGGATCATCGTCGCCGCGCGCGCGCTCGGGAGAGTGGTGCCGTTCACGCTCGCGCATTCGTAACCGGACCAGTGATGCCCAAGTCGGAGTCCCCTCGCATCGATGCGCTCGAGGCGCTGCTCACGGAGCGGCGCAAGCATGAGGGCTACCTTGCCAAGCTCGAGGAGCGTCGGGCGGGGACGCCCGAGCACGTCTACGCGCGCCTACGCGACGAGTACACGACGAAGCTGACCGACCTTCAGGTCCGCGCGGCCGCCGAGGCCGAGCAGATCGCCGGCAGCGTCGCCGGCGACGAGGCGGCGGTGCAGGACATCGAAGCACGGCTCGCGGCGGTGACCGAGGAGCGCATCGAAGGCGAACTGCGCGCCGAGGTCGGCGAGTACGACCAGAAGGAGTGGTCGAAGAAGCTCACGGTGCTCAATGCGACGATCGCGCAGCTGGAGAAGGAGCGCGACGCGAAGCTTGGCGCGTTCGAGCGGACGCGCGCGCTGCTCGAGCAGGCGATGCACCTGCCCGGCGCGAGCGCGATGAGCGTGCCGGCGGCGCCGGCAGCGCCGGCAGCGGCGCCGAGCCCGCCCGCGTCGCGCGCGTCGGGTGCCGTTCCGAAGCCGGACGAGACCGCGCCGATCGTCGAGGGTCCTTCGGCGCGCACCGCAGCGGCGGCGCGTCCCGCGCAGCCCGGCGCCGGCGCGCCGCCGATG
>CAYSAR010000301.1:0-2815 GCA_964428985.1 uncultured Gemmatimonadaceae bacterium
CCGCGTACGAGCGCGCCGCCGAGCTCGACCCCGACAACTGGCGCGCGCTCAAGGGCGTCGGGATCACGCTTGACCGGCTCGGCCGGTCGAGCGAAGCGGCACCGTACTATCGACGGGTCCGGGACGCCCAGCGCACGTGACATCGCCCGCGACCATCCGGCGACCCCGGAGCCGGCGCGCCCAGGCGCGCGCGAGACGGCGAGGCATGCTCGCGCTCGCGATCCTGCTCGCCTGGGGCCTCGGCGTCGGCATGCTCGTGCGGAAGGAGTTCTTCCGCGAACGCTCGGCGGTGCTCGCCGAGGCCGCGCTGCGCCTCGCGCCGGGCGTCTCGTTCTTCATCGTCGAACGCGACGGTCGGCAGGTCGGCTTCGCGTCGACGACGATCGACACCTCGACGACGACGTTCGAGATCGTCGACTACCTGATCTCCGACCCGCCGGCCGCGCGTGCCGACGACCGCGAGAGCGGCCGCGTCTCGATGACGCTGTCCCGATCGCTCGCCCTGCGGACGTTCGACCTGGAGGTCGACGACCGTGACGGCATCCGCGGGCTCGGAGGCCGTGCGGAAGGCGATTCGGCGATCCGCTTCGCGCGGAGCGGCGACGGCGCGCAGGCCGACACGCAGCGCGTCGTCGTCGACGGCCCCGTGTTGCTCCCGCCGCTCGTCCCCGCCGTCGCGATGCTGACCTCCGACCCCGACGTCGGCGAGCGCGTCGCGGTGCAGATCTTCGACCCCGCGTCCGGCGCGCAACGCGACGTCCGGCTCCGCTTCGTCGCCGAGTCGCTCTTCACGCTCGTCGACAGTGCGCGGTTCGATTCCTCGACGATGCGCTTCGTGCCCGCGCTGCTCGACACGGAGCGCGCGTGGCGCCTCGAGCCCGAGGACAGCGTCGGCTTCAGCGGGTGGGTCGACGCGCTCGGTCGCGTCGTCGAGACGACGCGCCCCGACGGGCTCCGCCTGCGCCGCATCGCGTACGAGATGGCCTTCGAGAACTGGCGCCGCGATCGCGCCGCCGCCGAGGCCGGCGCGGATCCGTCGACGCTCGGCATGAGCGCGACGCCCGCACGCGGGGTGCTCGAAGGCACCGCGATCGCCGCCGGCGCGATGCCGCGCGGGGCGGGACCGTCGGCGTTCCGCGTGCGGTTCACCGGCACCTCGCTCGACGACTTCGACCTGCAGGGCGGCCGTCAGACGCTGCGCGGGGACACGCTCGTCATCCAGCGCGAGCCCGCGGCGGATCTCGAGGCGGATTGGTCCCTCACCGGCCAAGGCCCAGGGTTCCGTGAACGCTTCGCCGACGAACTCCGCGCCGAGCCGTTGCTCCAGGTGAACGACCGCGCCATCGCTGCGCTCGCCCTGCGGATCGCCGGCCCCGAGCGCGATCCGCGCGTCGTCGCCGAGCGCATCAACCGCTGGGTGTTCGACTCGCTGCGCAAGGCGGTGACCGTCACCGTGCCGAACGCGGCGGCGGTGCTGCGCGCGCGGCGCGGCGACACCGGCGAGCATGCGCAGCTCTTCACCGCGCTCGCGCGGTCGCTTGGCATCCCGACGCGCATCGCGACCGGGCTCGTCCACGTGGACGGCCGGTTCCACTATCACGTCTGGCCCGAGATCCGGCTGCGCGACTGGGTCGCCATCGACCCGACGTTCGGCCAGTTCCCGGCCGACGCCGCGCACGTGCGGCTCGTGCGCGGGCGGCTCGAGCGGCAGGGTGACCTCCTCCGCCGACTCGGCACCGCGCGCCTCGACGTCCTCGACTCCCGATGAACGACCGATGATCGAACTGCAGAACCTGACGAAGCGCTACGGCGACTTCACGGCGGTGGACGGCATCGACCTGCACGTGCCGCGCGGCGAGCTCTTCGGCTTCCTCGGGCCGAACGGCGCCGGCAAGACGACGACGCTGCGCATGATCGCCGGCATCCTGAAGCCGACGAGCGGCGCGATTCGCGTCGCCGGCGTCGACATGCGCGCCGACCCGATGGCGGCGAAGGCGCAGCTCGGCTTCATCCCCGACCGGCCGTTCATCTACGAGAAGCTCACCGGCGCCGAGTTCCTGCGGTTCGTCGCGGGGCTCTACGACCAGCAGGGCGAGGAGGTCGAGCACCGCGCGCGCGAGCTGCTCGCGCTCTTCGACCTCGACGAGTGGCGCGACGAGCTCGTCGAGAGCTACTCGCACGGCATGCGGCAGAAGCTCATCATCTCGAGCGCGTTCGTGCACCGTCCGCAGGTCATCGTCGTCGACGAACCGATGGTCGGCCTCGACCCGAAGGCGGCGAAGATCCTCAAGGACCTCTTCCGCGAGTACACGCGGCGCGGGCACACGATCATCTTCTCGACCCACACGCTCGAGGTCGCCGAGTCGCTCTGCGATCGGCTCGCGATCATCGTGCACGGGAAGATCCGCGGCTACGGCACGATGAACGACCTGCGGCGCGACCTCGACGGCGGCGGGCGCGGTCTCGAGGAGATCTTCCTGCGGCTGACCGGCGAGGCCGCGGCGCGGAACCTGGTCGATGTCCTCGACGCCTGATACCGGCACGTTCACGGTGCTCCCGCCGCGCTACACGCCTGGCGGGACGTCGCGCGTGCCGGCCGAACTCCCCGACCCGGCGCTGCTCCACTTGCTCACGCCGAAGTGGATCACGGCGCGGGCCCGGGCGATGCAAGGCCGCAAGGGACGCGGCGCCCGCTTCCTGATCCTCGGCCTCATCGGCGGCATCTTCTGGCTGCTCGTGTATGGCGTGCTCTACCGCCTCCTCACGTACTTCCGCGGCGTCGAGGAGATCGGCGCGCTGCTCGCCGGCAAGCTGC
>CAYSAR010000302.1:0-2062 GCA_964428985.1 uncultured Gemmatimonadaceae bacterium
ATCTCACCGAAGGAACACGGTAGCCATCCCCAAGAACATCCCCATCGACGCCACATCCGTCGCCGTCGTCAGGAAGATGCTCGACGCCGTCGCGGGGTCGGCGCCGAGGCGACGGAGGGTGAGGGGGATGACCGCGCCGGAGATGCCGCTGATCACGCAGCTGCCGATCATCGCGAGCATCACGATCGCCGAGAGCGCGAAGGGCGCGGCGTTGTCCTGCATCGAAGCGACGATGTACATGCCGGCGCCGGCGGTGAGGCCGACCAACGACCCATTCAGCAGGCCGAGCCACGCCTCCTTCGCGACGAGCGCGCGGCCCGCGCCCGCATCGAGTTCACCGAGCGTCATGCCGCGCAGCGTCACCGCGAGCGCCTGGCATCCCGTGTTGCCCGACTGCCCCGCGAGCACTGGGAGAAAGAGCGCGAGGATCACCATCTCGTCGAGCGTCGCTTGGAAGATCCCGACGACGCCGGCGGCGAGGAACGCGGTCACGAGGTTCAGCTGGAGCCACGGATGCCGGAACTTGAGGCTGCGCAACCAGGGCGTGAGCAGCCGCTCCTCCTCGGCCACGCCGACCATGCGGCCGGGTTGCGCGCTGATCTCGAACGCCTGCTCCTCGAACATCGCGCTGCCGCGCACTTGGCCGATGAGGCGGCCCTCCGCATCGGTGACCGGATAGACGGGATAGTGCCGGTGCACGACGAGCTTCATCGCGTCGGCGAGGGGCAGCGTCGGCTGGAGCGAGAAGACGTCGGTCAGCATGATGTCGCCGAGGCGCGTGCCGTCATCGGCGACGACGAGGTCGCGCATCGTGACGACGCCGACGAGCCTCCGCGCGTCGTCGACGATGAAGAGGTAGGTCAACATCACGCGCCGCGAGGTGTCGCGCACGAGCGCGGTCGCCTCGCGCACGGTCTGCGACGGCGTGAACGTCGCCGGCGGCGCCTCCATGAGCCGGCCGATCGAGTCCTCCTCGAACGAGAGGTTCATCGACCACTGCCGCGTCACGCTCGAGGGCGCGGCGGCGAAGAGCTCGCGTCGCCGCTCCTCCTCCATCTCGGGGATGATGTCGCCGGCGATCGCGGGGTTCACGCGCTGGAGCACTTCGACGACCGTCGCCTCGTCGACCTCCTCGAGGACCTCGGCGGCCTCGGTCGGGCCGAGGCCCGAGATGCGGGCCGCGAGTTGTTCGGCGCTCTCTCGTTCGTCGCTCACTGCTTCCTCCGTCGGGCGATGGCTCCAGGGACGCGGGAAGATGCCGCGCGAGGGGCATGTTGCGCCACCGCGCGCGAGCGACGTATTTCCCCGGCGGGCCCTCACCGTCGCGTGGCGGTCTCGCGAACGTCCTGATGCCGGTCGCCGTAGTCGTTCGTGGTGCCGGACCTCTTCAACCAGCCGAGTCGATCAGATGCCCCTCACTCGACGTTCCATCGTCCCCGCCGCCCTCGCGGCCCTCGCCCTCACCGCCGCGCCGGCGGCCGCGCAGTTCGGCGGCTTCGGACAGAACCAGCAGCCGCGAGACACCGTACGCCGCGTGCATGTCGTCCCCGGCCTGCGCGACGGCCCGAGCATGTTCCCGCTCGCGAACTACGAGGAGATGAAGCCGAAGCAGTGGGGCGTGATGGACTTCCAGCACTACCACACGACGGCTGAGATCGACTACTGGATGGAGCGCTGGGCGAAGGAGTTCCCGGACCTCGTCGACCTCTATGAGGTCGGCAAGTCGTACGGCGGCGCCCCGCTCATGCAGATGACGATCACGAACAAGAAGACCGGCAAGCACACCGACAAGCCGGCGGCGTTCTTCGAGGGCGGGCGCCATTCCGGCGAGATCACCGCGACCGAGAGCGCGCTCTGGCTCGCATGGCACGTCATCGAGAACTACGGCAAGGACCCCTCGATCACGAAGCTGCTCGACGAGACCACGCTGTACGTGCGCCCGTACAACAATCCCGACGGCGCCGACATGTACAAGCTCACGGCGCAGACGAACCGCAGCTCGGTGCGGCCGGTCGACAACGACGGCGACGGCCTGTTCGACGAGGATCCGGCCGAGGACCTC
>CAYSAR010000302.1:2072-2815 GCA_964428985.1 uncultured Gemmatimonadaceae bacterium
TGCGCAAGTTCGTCGGCGCCGGCAAGGGCAACGCCGTCGTCGACACGATGGACGCGAAGGGACGCCTCATGCGCTTCGTCGGCCAAGGGAACGGCGACTACATGATGTACCCCGAGGGCATCGACAACGACAAGGATGGCCGCATCAACGAGGACGGCATCGGCGGCCTCGACCTGCACCGCAACTATCCGTACAACTGGAAGCCGATGCGCGACTCGACCGGCCGCGGCAACACGCAGTTCGGCGCCGGCGAGTATCCGCTCTCGGAGCCCGAGACGCGCGCCGTCTATCTCTGGCAGCTCACGCACCCGAACATCAGCGTGACGAACTCGATGGACACCTCGGTGCCGATGCACCTGCGCGGACCGAGCACGTGCGAGGAGAAGGAGTGCATGTTCCCTTCCGACCTCAAGCTTTTCCAGTACTTCGACTCGGTCGGCCTCGCGAAGACGAACTATCCGTGGGCGGGCGACGTCTATCGCACGTACGCGACGCGCTTCTCGCCGCCGGGCCAGGGGCAACCGCAATCGCTCTTCGGCCACGGGCCCGACTTCGGCTACTTCCAAATGGGCCAGATCTGGTACGGCGACGAGCTCTGGAACGGCGGCCGCGAGCGCGACTACAACGGCGACGGGCGCTGGGACCAGTATGAGGTCCTCCGCTACAACGATGAGGAGTTCGGCGGCACCGGCTACCAGATGTGGACGAAGGTGATGCACCCCGACCTCGGCGAGGTCGAGGTC
>CAYSAR010000303.1:0-2812 GCA_964428985.1 uncultured Gemmatimonadaceae bacterium
CAAAGAGCCGGCCATCGGCATCGGGTCGGCCGATGAGCGCGTCGGCGATCAATCGAGCGGCGAGCGCGCTGAACGTCATGCCGTTCCCGCCGTACCCGAGTGCGACGAACACGCGCTCATGGCGCGGATGCCGCCCGATGATCGGTAAACAGTCGATGGTCTCGGCAAAGGTCCCGGCCCACGCGAACGCCGTGCGCAGGCGGAGGTCCGGAAGGACCCGATCGACGGCCCGTTCGAGACGCTCGATGCGCGAAGGCAGCAGGCGGTCGCGCAACGCCGCCCCCTTGAAGGGGAGGTCCTCGCCGCCGGCGAGCAACCGGCCATCCCCGCTCGCGCGCAGATAGAGGTATGGTCGCTTCGTCTCCCAGAGTAGCGCGCGGTCGAGCCAAGCCGGCACCGTCTCCGAACGCTCCGACGCGAGCGCGTAGGTGCACCGCAGGCGCACGAGGTCCTTCGGCAGCTCGGGTGGGACCTCGTAGCCGGTCGCGAACACGACCTGCCGCGCGCGCAGGTCCACGCCGCGAGTCGTGTGGACGACGACGCCACGGCGCGTCGCCGTGACGCCGGCGACCTCGGTCTGCGACGCGATCGAGGCCCCGCGACGCGTCGCGCGCTGGAGGAGCGCATGCGTGAGGCGGATGGGGTCGAGCTGCGCGGCCTGTCCCGACACCAACGCCCCGTGTTGCGCTTCGATGCCGAAGCGTGTCGCGACCTCCTGCCGGTCGAGGAACGACGCCGGGAAGCCCAGGCGACGGCGCACCGTCGCTTCGTGCTCGAGCGACGCGACGGCGCCGGCGGTCGAGGCGAGGTAGAGACTGTCGCGCGCCTCGAACCCGCAACCGCCGAGTGCGAGGGCCGTGTGCGCGAGCGTCCCGACCGCGCGCTGGCTCGACCGGTAGACGCGTGTCGCATCGTCCTCGCCGATGGTCGCCATGAGATCGACGAGCCCGACATCGAGGTCGTACATGACGAGCGCCGTGCTCGCGCCGGTGCTTCCGGCGCCCGGCTCGTTGCGATCGAGGACGGCGACGTCGAGTCCGCATGCGGTCAGCGCGTCGGCGAGGAACGCGCCGGTGAGGCCGGCCCCGACGATCGCGACGTCGGTGACGGCATCCGACGCGAGCGGCGTCCCCTCGTCGCGGATGCCGTTCTTCACGAGCCAGAAGGGGGCGCCCGAGTGCAGGCGACCCATTCCGCGGGGTGGGGTGAACACGGCCATGGAGTCGTGGTGTCGCAACGCGTGTGCCGCATCCATGAACGCGATGCACGCGAGGCGGCCGTCGGCATCGCGCGTGGGCCACACGCGTCCCACATCCACCATCGCAGACGCACGTGCGCGGCACGGTGGGCACGCGTCGTGCAATGGAACAGGGCGTGCCGAAGCGGGAGGAGCCCGCGTGCGGCGTCTTCCCATCATGAGGACTGGATCGTGAGCATCCGACCCTGGCTGTTGCCCTTCGCGCTGATCGCGCTGCTCGCCGCCTGCGGCGGTGGCGATGACGATGGTGGCCCCACCGAGCCCGATCCGCCCGACGACTTCGACATCGTCGCGACGCCGGTCGTCACGACCGGTCTCTCGCAACCTGTGCATCTCGCCGCGGTGCCCGGTGACGACCGTCTCTTCGTCGTCGAGCTCGGCGGCGTGATCCGCATCATCGAGGGCGGCGCCGTCCTCCCGACGCCTTTCCTCGACATTTCCGCGAAAGTGACCTCCGGCGGCGAGCGCGGCCTGCTCAGCATGGCGTTCGACCCGCAGTACGCGCAGAACCGCCGGTTCTACGTCAACTACACCGACGTCAACGGAGACACGCGGGTCGAGCGGTACGTGGCGTCCGAGGCCGATGCCAACGTCGCCGATCCCGACTCGGACGAGTTGATCATCGGCATCGACCAGCCCGATCCCGTGCACAACGGCGGGCACATCGCGTTCGGTCCCGATGGCATGCTCTACATCGCGATGGGCGGCGGCGGCCAGAACCCGGCGCAATCGCAGAACCTCGAGGGGCTGCTCGGCAAGCTGCTGCGACTCGACGTGCGCGGGGCCGCGCCGTTCGCGATCCCGCCCGACAATCCGTATGTGAGCCACGCCTCGAATCGGGCGGAGATCTGGGCGTCGGGACTGCGCAATCCCTGGCGCATCGCGTTCGACGCGCCGTCGAACCGCATCTACATCGCCGACGTCGGCCAGGACGTCACCGAAGAGATCAACATCGAGCCCGTCTCATCGGCAGGGCTCAACTACGGTTGGAACATCATGGAAGGGCGTGACTGTTACGTCACCGCCTCATGCGACGAAGGTGGTCTGGTGCTGCCGAAGCACAGCTACAGTCATGGCGACGGGCGCTGTTCCATCAGCGGAGGCGCGGTGTATCGCGGCAGCGCCATGAGCGCGGTGCTCGGGCACTACTTCTACGCCGATCTCTGCGCGGATGGCGTGCGCTCGCTGCGGCTCGCCGGCAACTCCGTCACCGACCATCGACTGTGGAACGTCGGCGATCTCGGCAACATCGTGTCGTTCGGCACGGGCGGCGACGGCGAGCTCTACGTCGTCTCCATCACCGGCGGCGTCCATCGACTCGAGCCCGCGCCGCAACCCTGAGACATCCCACGCCCTCATTGGAAGATCTCGAAGTTCCCCAGCAGCCACCACAGCAGGAGGAAGATTAGGATCGTCGAGAAACACCCACCGCCCAACTTCTTGGCGCCCCACCCGGCCGCCACACCCCGCAAGAGCTTGCTCATGTCGCCTCCGTCACGGTGCGAACACCGCGGCGCAAGGCACGTTCCGTGAGTCGCATCGCGCGCCGACGGG
>CAYSAR010000304.1:0-2752 GCA_964428985.1 uncultured Gemmatimonadaceae bacterium
TTGAGGAACGCGTTCGCCGCGGCTTCGGAGCCCGCTTGCGACACCATGCGCTCCGCATCGCCGACAATGAACACCTTGCGGTGCGCGAGCGCCGGCGAGCGGGTCGCCATCTGCACGATGAGCCGCGTGACGTGCACGAAGATGCCAGCCGAGCCGTCGGGGCGAAGGTACAGGCCGTTCGCGTCGGCACGCTCTTTCGCCGCCTCCTCATACTGCTGCTGGATCGTCTCGAGCGCCGGGTCGGGATCCTTGAGCTTCGGCAGTGGGAAGAACCAGCGCAGGTCGGGATGCTGGAGGATCGCGACGTAGCGGCAGTGTTGGCATTCGCCGCAGGGCTTGTCCGTGCCTTGGCAGAGGAGGCGTTGGCCGAGCCAGAGCGCGAGGCGCTGCTTGCCGACGCCTGTTGGGCCGTGGAAGAGCAGGCTCGCCGGCAGCGCGCCGCGGTCCGCCTGGGTGGCGAGCCGGACGCGCAGCGCGTCGTGTCCGTGTAGTGGGATCAGCGGCACGGGCGTAAGATAGTCCGCATGACTCCCTCGTGTCGGTCGGCACTGCTGTTCGCGCTGGCGGTCCCCTCGTTGCTCGCCGCACAGGGTGAGCCGCGCGTCCGCGCCCGCGCGCTCGGCGTCGCGCCGGGCGTGTTCGCGCCCGGTGCGCTCAACGCGATCACCGATGTCGCCGGCGTGCGCGTGGGGCAGGTGACCGTGCGCGAGGGCGAGAACGTCCGCACCGGCGTGACGGCGATCCTGCCACATGAGGGGAATGCGTACCTCTCTCGAGTCCCGGCCGCGCTCCACGTGGGCAATGGTTTCGGCAAGTTCGCGGGGAGCACGCAGCTCGACGAGCTCGGCGAGATGGAGACGCCGATCGTGCTCTCCTGCACGCTCTGCGTCTGGAAGGCCGCCGACGCGCTCGCGGCGTGGATGCTCGAGCAGCCGGGCATGGAACGCGTGCGGTCGATCAACCCGATTGTCGGCGAGACGAACGACGGCGCGCTGAACGACATCCGCGCGCGCCCGATCACCGCCGAGCATGTGCGGCGCGCGCTCGAGTCGGCGCGCGGCGGCGCGGTGGAGGAGGGGAGCGTCGGTGCCGGCACCGGCACCAGCGCGTTCGGGTGGAAGGGAGGGATCGGCACGTCATCGCGCGTGCTCCCGGCGTCGCTCGGGGGATGGACCGTGGGTGTGCTCGTGCAGACGAACTTCGGCGGCGTGCTCCAAGTGATGGGCGCGCCGGTCGGCCGCGAGCTCGGCCGCTACGCGTTCCGCGACCAGACGTCCGAACGCGGCGATGGGTCGGTCATCATCGTCATCGCGACCGATGCGCCGGTCAGCGATCGCAACCTCCGCCGCGTCGCCGCGCGCGCGATGATGGGACTCGGACGCACGGGCAGCTCGGCGTCGAACGGGAGCGGGGATTACGCGATCGCGTTCTCGACGGCGGAGTCAGTGCGGCGGCGATGGGATGCGCGGCGGCTCACGACGACCGAACTCGCGAACGAGGAGCTCAGTGCGGTCTTCCAGGCGACGGTCGAGGCGGTGGAGGAGGCGATCTACAACTCGATGTTCATGGCGACGACGGTCACGGGGAGCGGGCGGACCGTGGAGGAGATACCGCTTGGGCGCGTGCGCGAGGTGCTGGAGAAGTACGGGATCCGAGTTTCGCGCTGAGGGCGGTTTGGGGGCGGGATAAGGGGGATTCCACCGGTCCGTGGTACGGGGGTCGATGCTCGATGCCGGACGAGGAGGGGATGCTGGCTGAGTGAAGCCGCTGCTTGATGCTCGGGTAGGAACAACCGCGTCGTTGTCCCAACCCAAGCATCACGCAGCGGTGTCACTCCCCAAGCATCCCCTCCGTATCGGGCATCAAGCACCGACCCCCGTACCACGGACCGCCGGTAACCCCCTTATCCGGCATCCGGGATACCCGCCTACTTGGTGGACGCCGCGCGCCCTTCCACCTGATCCGCATGGATGCGGAACAACACCGCCCGCTCCGGCACCGGATCCTCGATCGTGAGCGCATACGGCGCGACGCCGCGGATCGTGTCGAGCGCCTTCAGGTACTTCTGTCGCTCCTCCTCATTCCCGTCGTGGCGCAGGAAGTAGACGCCACCCTTCACGACGACGGCCTGCCAATCGAACGGCCCGTCGATGTCGTCGACCTCGAACGCGACCCACCGGTTGTGCATGACCGCCTCGAGCTTCTGCCCCGCCGCCGACCGGCCGTAGAGCCAACCGTCCTCGTACGTGTAGTGGATCGGGACGATCTCGACGCGATTCTCGTGCACATAAGCGAGCCGTCCCACGTGATGGCTCCGGAGCAGCGCCTCGCACTCGTCGCGCTCGAGTTCCCGGAAGATCGGCTTCCTGCGGTTCATGCGTCGGTCCTCGAGAGGGTGGCTACGTCGTGCGCCGGCCCGCGAGCGCGGCGTATGCTTCTCTGACACGTCCAAGCGCCTCGTCGGCGGTGGCGCCATCGGCGGAGAGGTGGCCCATCTTGCGGCCCGGCCGTGCCTCCCGCTTGCCGTAGAGGTGCAGCCGCACGCCCGGCACCGCGAGCGCGGCCTCGAAGTCGGGCTCGCCATCGCCCCAAAGGTCGCCGAGCAGGTTGTGGATCGCCGCCGGTCGCACGATGCGCGGGTCGCCGAGGGGGAGACCGCAGATCGCGCGCACGAGTTGCTCGAATTGGCTCGTCGGGTGCGCGCGCTCCGAGTGGTGATACGTGTTGTGCGGCCGCGGCGCGAGTTCGTTCA
>CAYSAR010000305.1:0-2743 GCA_964428985.1 uncultured Gemmatimonadaceae bacterium
GCGACGGCGTTCAAGAGCATCCCATGGTCCGCGCCCGATCAGTTGTTCGCACTCATCCTTCGCGACAACGGCGTGCCACGGCAGTTCACCGTCCGCGACGCCCTCGCGATGCGCGACGTGGCGACTCCCGGTCTGGCCCTCTCCTGGCACTCGACGATCGAGCTGAGCGTCGAGGCGCGCGGGGACAGTAGCAACGCGCGTGTCGCGATCGTTGAGCCTCGCTTCTTTCGCACACTCGGGCTCACCGTCGCCGAAGGCAGGCTGCCAAACGAGTCGGATGAAGCAGCCGACGACGCCGTCGTCCTCTCACGGCGCCTCCGGACACGCCTATTCCCTGCTGGCAACGCGATCGGCGAGCTAGCGAGCATCGGCGGTCGCCGACTAACGGTCGTCGGCGTGCTGCCTCGCAACTCCGAGTTCCCGCTCGACGCCGACGCATGGCAGGTCACGCCGAGTGCCTCGACGGATCGACTGGAGGCAACCGTCAACGTGATCGCGCGCGATTCGAGTAGTCGCTCCGCGGCCGACCTCCAGGCGCGCCTCACCGGAGCGACCGCCTCCCTCGTATCCAGCCAGTCCGATCCGGGCGTCCGCACCACGATTGGCGTGACCTCGCTCATTGAAGAGGTCCGTCCGCGCCTCGGTCGCCGCGTCCGCGTCATCCTCACCGGCATCTGCGCGGTGGTCCTGCTGGTGCTCGTGAACCTGTCGAACGCCCTCCTGCTGCGCGCCGAGCGGAGGCGAATCTCGCACGCGCTCCGGATCACGCTCGGTGCGCCGGTGGCGCGGCTCATGCGTCTGGCGATGTATGAGATCATGCTCTTGGTGGCGGTCAGTCTCGCGCTCGGCGTGGTACTCGCGGCGAGCCTCGCCGGCGTCCTTCGCGCTGCGCTCGGTGGTCAGTTCGCCGACGCAAGCGTCGCCCTCGATGGCACATGGTTGCTTATCCTCGGCATCGCACTGCTACTCGTCATCGGCGCACTCGCGCTCGCTCCATTGATGACGATCGGCCGTGTACAACCGGCGACGGCGATCCAGCGCTCGAACGCGGCCGGAGCGCCGGTCGCGAGCCGCATGCGGCGGCTTTTCCTCGGCCTTCAGGTCGGCGCGACCGTGTTCTTCCTCTTGATCGCCGCGACGATCGGCCTCGCGTTCGCGCGCGTGAACCGACTCGACCTCGGCTACGCGCACCGCGACCTGACCTTCGCGACCGTCGGCCTGCGCGGCGAGGAGTATCGCGACCCGGCGCGCGTGCGCGCCGCCGCGCTCGACGTAGCGGCGATGGCGAAGCAGTCATTGGCGTCGTCGGCCGTCGCCGTCTGGGGCACGACGTATCCCCACCGCCTCGCGCTCCAGACCGAATCGCCGATCCAGATTCCCGAGCGAGTCCTACCTGCGCAGGATGCCCGCGTTCTGCCCGTGCTCTCGGTCGATGTGAATCCGGAGTTCTTCGGTGTGATGGGTGTCTCGCTGCGCCGTGGTCGCCTCTTCGATCCGACCGACACGCCGGGAAGCGCTCCCGTCGCGATCATCGACGAGCAGCTCGCGACGGCACTCTGGGGTGACGAGAACGCGATCGGGAAGAGCCTGCGACTGGGGGGCCGAGCGAGCGACCTGCCGTGGATGACCGTGGTCGGTGTCGTGGCGAGTAGCCAACCGGTTCATCCGTACGCGCTGGAGTGGGAGCTCACGGGCACGCGATACCCGCTGATGTATCGGCCGCTCAGTCAGTCCGATCCGTCCGCGCTCCTCGCGCCGCTGTCGGATCCGGGCTTTTCGATCGCGCTGGCGCCTGGAGGGAGTTCCTCCGACGCACCGCGCGTGTTAGAACGGGTGTTCGCCCAAGTTCTCCCTGGCGAGCGACCCCGATTCAACGGCCCGCTCCGCGACTTCGTCGATCGCACCGAGTACTTCGATCAGACGTTGTTCGAGTCGGTCACGCTCGGACTCTTCGGCGCGGTCGGCATCCTCCTAGCCCTGCTCGGCGTTGCGACCGCTGTCGACGAGACGTTGCACGCGCGGACTCGTGAGATCGGCATCCGACTGGCGCTCGGGTCACCGGTGTCGGCGATCCTTCGGCTGGTTTCGGTGAGTACTCTTCGCGTCGCGGTCGTGGGGATGCTCTCCGCACTGGCTCTGTTCTTGGTCAGTGGTCGCGCGATGCGGAGTCTCGTGCTCGAGAGCGCAGTCAGTGGCGCGGGAGAGTCCATCGCCGTCTCGCCGGTCTTCGCCGTCCTTGTGGTGGTCTGCACGCTCGGACTCGTGCTTCTGATCGCGCTCTGGCGGGCACGCCGGGCGACGGATGTCGATCCAGCAGTTGCGATCAGGGCCGAGTAGCCATGTGATGTCTCAGCAGGCGCCTCCCGCTGAGTCTTGGCGCGACATCCGCGAGTCCGTCCTCAAGCGCGATAATCACGCTTGCTGCTCCTGCGGCGCGACGCCAGGCACCCGCGAGCTCGACATCCACCACCTCGTCCCCCGCTCGATCGGCGGGGATGACGACCCCGCCAACCTCATCACGCTCTGCGACGGTTGCCATGCCGTTCGCCATCCGAACCTCCAAGCGTCGCTTGCTCGACGCACACTCGAGCGCTGGGGACTACGGCTCGCTAGGTGGCTTGATCGCCGTCGGGAACTCGGAGGCCTAGACGAGTCTGTCGGCGCCGCGCTGCGTCTGTTAGGTGCGACCCGATTCAGGGATCCTCAACTCGCTGTCGTCCTAGCCGCACTGCGAGGCGAGTCG
>CAYSAR010000306.1:0-2739 GCA_964428985.1 uncultured Gemmatimonadaceae bacterium
CCGCGCCACCGAGCGCGTCGCCATCCCCATGAACGCCGACGGCGTCCACCGCGCGTACCTCGCGAACGAGGCGAACTACCGGGCGGTGAAGGCGCTGCACGAGCGGAACCTCATCGTGCCGGTCGTCGGGGACTTCGGGGGGCCGACGGCGATCCGCGCCGTGGGCGACTGGCTGCGGGCGCATGACACGAAGGTCGGCGTGTTCTACGCGTCGAACGTCGAGCAGTACCTCTTCGAGGATCCCGAGGTCGCGGCGGCGTTCTACGCGAACCTTGGGACGCTCCCGACCGACAGCGCGAGCACGTTCGTGCGTTCGGTGTCGAGCCGCGGCTGGGTGCCGCGGCGCAACCCGAACTCGCGTCTCGCGCAGATCACGATGCCGATCGAGCCGATGCTGAAGGCGATCCGCGAGGGGCGGGTGGCGAACTACATGGAGCTTGTGCTACTAAGGCCGTAGCGGGGAGACCGACCGTTCGAGGAGCTCCTTCAGGGCTCGATCGTAATGACGCAGCTCTGCATCACTGCCGCCGGTGAAGTCGAAGTCACTTCCCATGCGCCGACCTCGAGCGCCGTGAATTCGCCGCTCGACGTGACCGTCGCATCTCCTCCGAATCCTTCCCGCGGCATGCCACCCCAGATCGGGTCGCGAAACGGAATCTCCATGGGATGATGAGCCGCGTACGTGCGGATGATCGGAATCGCATCACATGCTTCCGGGCAGGAGTCAGAATCGCGTCACGGCGTCCGCGACCGCCGGATCGAGGCGCGCATCGACCTGATAGAGTCCGGCATTGCCCCACTTCGCGTAGGCGATCGACTGGAGCAGCAGCCGCTCGAGCAGCTTCGCATCCACCTCGCCCTCGGGGATCTCGGCGCCACGCTCCTTCGCGAACGCACGGAACGACGCCATCGCGCCGGCGGGAAGCGTCGGGGCCTTCGCGAACGCGTCGAGCGCGCCGAGCGCGCCGCCGAGCTCGGTGACATAGCCGCCGACCCACGCAAGCGGGAGTTCGAGCTCGTTCACGCGCGCGTACCACCGTGGCGGTTCGCTCGGTCGCGGCGTGCGCACGTCGGGATAGATGCCGCCCCCACCATAGACGGTGCGTCCGCCCTTCGTCCTGCAACTCGGGCGGCCGACGGTGTCACGCTCCGCCGAGGCCATGCGGTAGTAGTCGCGATTGCTCACGCCGCGGTACTGTCGCTGCACCGCGCGCCCGCACGGCGTGCGCACCTGGCCGACGACGAGCACGAGCACTGAGCCGTCGGAGAGCGGAAAGCCGCGCATCATGAGCGACTTGCCGAAGCTGGGCTGCCCGACGATCGTCGCGCGGTCATGGTCCTGGAGCGCGCCGGCGACGAGTTCGGAGGCGCTCGCGGTGCCGTCGTCGATCAGCACGACGATCGGATAGGAGCGTTCACTCCGCCAGAAGGAGCGCTTCACGCGTCCCGTGTCGATCGACGCCGTCTTGCGCCCTTCCGAGGTGTACACGACGGCGCCCGTCGGCAGGAACTCGCCGGCGACCGTCGCCGCTTCATCGACGCTGCCACCGCCGTTCTGCCGCAGGTCGAGCACGAGTCGCTTCATGCCTGCGCCTTCGAGGCGCTGCAGGGCGGCGCGCAGGTCCTCGGCGACGCGCTCGCCGACGAACGTCGTGATGCGCACGTAGCCGACCTCGGCGTCGAGCATGATCGCCGCGGGAACGGCGCTCTCCTCGGCGTATCGCTCGCGCTTCACCTTGCGCGCCAGCGTCGTGTAGGTCCCATCGGGGCGCCGGCGTTCGAAGCCGAGGTCGACCGTGCTGTTGCGCGGGCCCGCGAGCATGATCTCCAGTTCGAGCGCGCTCTCCGCCTCGACCGGTTTGCCGTTCACCGTCACGAGTTCGTCGCCGGGCAGGATGTCCTGCCGGCTCGCCGACGTGCCGGCGCCGACGCCGGCGACGACCGCCGCGCCGCCGACGAACCGGAACTCCACGGGCACCGGATGAAGTCTCCCCTGCCGTAGCTGCTCTTCCTTGCCCGGCTCGAGTCGCACCGCCGGGATCACGTACGAATGCGGGTCGGCCGCCTGCACCATCGCCTGGATTGACGCCATGAAGAGCCGATGCGCGTCGAGCGAGTCCGGATGGTTGACGCGGATCTGATTGAAGACCTGACTGAAAAGCTGCAGGTCCTCGGCGACGGTCCGCGGGCGCGTGACCGGCTTCGCACCGCCGCCCTGCGCGAGCGCCGGCGCCGTCCCGATGAGCATCGCCGGCAGCGCCGCCAGCATCCACGCCGCCATGACGGCGGCGCGCCGGTTCACTTGACCGCCCCGCCGAGCGCCGTCAGGCGTTGCGTCGCCGCGTTGCGCGCGGGATCACGGCGCGCGGCGAGCGAAAGGAACGTCGCGTACGCCGCCTTCGCACCCTCGGCGTCGTTCGTCCGCTCCAGCGCTTGGGCGAGCGCGAGCTGCGGCGCCGCGTACAGCGGTTCGAGTTCGATCGCCTTCTTGAGCGGCGCGATCGCTTCGGCCGCCTGCCCGGTCGCCAGCAGCACGGTGCCGTAGAGATGGTGCACGTAGGGCTCGTCGGTCGCCAGGTCGGCGGCAATCGCGAGCTCGCTCACCGCCGTCGCCGAGTCCTTCGCATTCAGCGCGACGAGACCAAGGCCGACGTGCGCCGGGAAGAACGAGAGGTCCTCGGCCGCCGACCGACCATACGCCGCCTTCGCCGAGTCGATGTTGCCGGCGCGCGCGTGCAG
>CAYSAR010000307.1:0-2721 GCA_964428985.1 uncultured Gemmatimonadaceae bacterium
TCGTGTGGCTCTTCGCGGCCTGCGCCGTGATGCGCCTCGCGCGCTTCAACGTCGAATCCGCGGGCAAGGCCAAGTCCTACTTCAAGGGCCTGCCGTCGCCTGCCGCCGGCGGCACGCTCGCGACCTACTACTGGTTCAGCCAGACGCCGCTGTACAACGAGACCTTCATCAGCGGCTGGCCCTGGGAAGTCATCCTGCGCTTCCTCATGGTCGGCCTGGCGTTGCTGATGATCTCCAACGTGCCCTTCCCGGGCTGGCCCCGGTTCACCTTCCGCACCGTGCACGGGGCCGCCGGCATCATCGTCTTCGTCTCCAGCATCTTCGCCCTGTTCTTCCTGCCGAAGGAGTTCTTCTTCCCCTTCGGCGTGCTGTACGTGCTCACCGGCGTGGTCCTCGCCGTGGTGCGCGGAATCCTTGAACTCCCGTCACCGTTCGACGAGCCGGACGAGCTCGAGGCGGACGGTGAATCCCTCGAAGAGGAATCCCAGTCGTGACGAAGTTCCGCGTTGCCGTGCACATCGTGCCCCGGAAGGGCCTGCTCGATCCCCAGGGGAAGGCCGTCGCCGGCGCCCTGCACACGCTCGGCTACGCCGCCGTCGCGGACGTGCACGTCGGCCGCCACCTCGTGATCGAGACCGCCGCCGCCGACGCCAAGGCCGCCGAGGCCGCGGTGCGCGAGATGTGCACCCGCCTGCTCGCCAACCCGGTCACCGAAGACTACGAGATCGCCTCGGTGGTCGTGGCATGAAGGTCGGCGTCGTCTCCTTTCCCGGCTCCAACTGCGACGAGGACGCGCTCCTCGCCATCGTCGAACGCCTGCGCGAGCAGGCCGTGATGCTCTGGCACAAGGACCACGACCTTCAGGGCGCAGACGTGATCATCCTCCCCGGCGGCTTCTCCTACGGCGACTACCTGCGCTCGGGAGCCATCGCGCGCTTCTCGCCGATCATGCAGGAAGTCGTCGCCCACGCCAAGAAGGGCGGCCCCGTCATCGGCATCTGCAACGGCTTCCAGATCGCCTGCGAAGCCGGCCTGCTGCCCGGCGCGCTCATGCGCAACGAGAACCTGCAGTTCCGCTCGATGCCCGTCACGCTGCGCGTCGAGAACACCGACACGGTGTTCACCGGCAAGGCGACGAAGGGCCAGTTGCTCACCATGCCGATCGCCCACGGCGACGGACGCTACACGGCGGACGCCGAGACGATCACGCGCCTCGAGGCCGAAGGGCGCGTGGTCTTCCGCTACGTCAACGCAAAGGGCGAGTCCGTCGCCGCCGCCAATCCCAACGGCGCCACCAACAACATCGCCGGCGTCACGAACGCCACGGGCACGGTCGTGGGCATGATGCCCCACCCCGAACGCGCCCTCGAGCCACTCCTCGGCTCCACCGACGGCCTCGTGCTCTTCGAGAGCCTCCTCGCCGCCGTGAACGCCTGACCGCACGTCTCAAGTCTCAAGTCTCACGTCTCACTTCTTGTGAGCATCCGTCATCCGTCATCCGTCCCCAAGACAATGTCTGACTTCATTCCGAGCCGTAACGAAGACGAGTACTTCCTCCTCCAGGACCAGGCGCTCATCGCCGCGCAGCGCGCCAAGCTCGACGCCGAGCGCAAGGCCGCCGAGCGCAGCGAGCACTTGATGAAATGCCCCAAGTGCGGCGGCGACCTCAAGGAGACAGACCTCAACCAGGTGAAGGTGGACGTCTGCCCCGACTGCAAGGGCCTCTGGCTCGACGCCGGCGAGCTGGAGCGCATCGGCAAGGTGAGGGCTTCCGCGATGGGCACCTTTATCCGCGATCTCCTGAAGGGACTGCCCCGCCCGTGAGCGCCACTCCCCGCCCCGGCGATCCGGTCATCACGCCCGCGCTCGTCGCCGAGCACGGGCTCACGCCCTTCGAGTACGAGAAGCTCGTCGCGATGCTCGAGCGCACGCCCACGCTCACCGAGCTCGGCGTCATCTCGGCGCTGTGGAGCGAGCACTGCTCGTACAAGCACTCGCGGCCCGTCCTCAAGACGCTGCCCACGCAGGCCCCCTGGGTGCTGCAGGGTCCGGGGGAGAACGCCGGCGTGATCTCCATCGGCGACGGCCTCGCCGTCGCCTTCAAGATCGAGTCGCACAACCATCCATCGGCGGTCGAGCCCTACCAGGGCGCCGCGACGGGCGTGGGCGGCATCCTCCGCGACGTCTTCACGATGGGCGCGCGCCCGATCGCGATGCTCAACTCGCTACGCTTCGGCTCGCTCGAGACCCCCCGCGTGCGCTACCTCGTCGCCGGCGTCGTGAAGGGCATCGGCGACTACGGCAACTGCGTGGGCATCCCCACCGTCGCCGGCGACGTGATGTTCGATCCGGCCTACGAGGGCAATCCGCTCGTCAACGCGATGTGCGTCGGCCTGATGAAGGAAGAGGAACTCATCACGGCCAAGGCGCAGGGCATCGGCAATCCGATCATCGCCGTCGGGGCCCGCACCGGCCGCGACGGCATCCACGGCGCCAGCTTCGCCTCCGAGGACCTCTCCGAGGAGAACGAGGCCAAGCGCCCGCGCGTGCAAGTCGGCGATCCGTTCACCGAGAAGCTGCTGCTCGAGGCCTCCCTGGAGCTCATCCGCTCGGGCCACATCGTCGCCATCCAGGATATGGGCGCGGCCGGCCTCACCAGCTCCTCGGCCGAGATGGCCGAGCGCGGCGACGTCGGCGTGACCATCGACACCACCAAGGTGC
>CAYSAR010000308.1:0-2721 GCA_964428985.1 uncultured Gemmatimonadaceae bacterium
CGGCGTTGTGAACGCGCGCCAGCTCGTCGAGCCGCTCGCCCTCGCGCGCGAGCTCGAGCTCGCGCGCCGCGCGCGCGGTGAGGAACCAGGCGATCGTGACGAGCATGCCGACGATGCTGAGCTGCGCCGTCAGCGGGAGGGCGCGCCACGCCGTGGCGGGCGAGGTCTTCATCGGCGCGAAAACTGGCATCGACGACACGAGGTCGCCAGCGGTGTAGATTCCAAGCACGTCCCACACCGCCCCGAGACGATGCCCGACCACACGTCCCCGCTCCACGCCCTGCACGCCGCCGGCCAGTCGATCTGGCTCGACTACATCGACCGCACGATGCTCCACGACGGCGAGCTCCGCCGTCGCATCGACGAGGACGCGCTGACGGGGATGACGTCGAACCCGACGATCTTCGAGAAGGCGCTCGCGCAGGGCACCGCGTACGACGCGCAGCTCGCCGAGCAGGCCGGTGACCTCACCGCGTGGGAGCTCTTCGAGGCGGTGGAGACGGTCGACGTGCGGGACGCGTGCGACGCGTTCCGCGGCGTCTACGACGAGACGCGCGGCGGCGACGGCTACGTGTCGATCGAGGTCTCGCCCGGCGCGGCGCACGACGCCGACGCGACGGTCGAGGAGGCGCGACGCCTCTGGGCGACGGTCGACCGGCCGAACGTCATGATCAAGGTGCCGGGCACGACCGATGGGTGCGTCGCGCTCCAGCGCCTCATCGCCGACGGCATCAACGTCAACGTCACGCTGCTCTTCGCCGTCAGTGCGCACGACCGCGTGATCGAGGCGTACCTCGGCGGGCTCGAGGACCGGCTGCGCCACGGCGGCGCGCTCTCGCACGTCGCGTCGGTCGCGTCGTTCTTCGTGAGCCGCGTCGACACCGCGGTCGATGCCGCGCTCGACGCGCGCGTCGCCGCCGGCGCGCTCACGCTCGACCGCGCGAACGCGCTCAAGGGCCTCGCCGCCGTCGCGAACGCGCGGCTCGCCTATCGCCTGTTCCAGTCGCGCTTCACCGGCGCGCGCTGGGAGGCGCTCGCGGCGGCCGGCGCGCGCGTGCAGCGCCCCCTCTGGGCGAGCACGAGCATGAAGAACCCGGCGTATCGCGACGTGCTCTACGTGGAGCAGCTCATCGGGCCCGACACGGTGAACACGATGCCGCCGGTCACGCTCGAGGCGTTCCGCGACCACGGCGTCGTCGAGCGCACCGTCGACCGGCACCTCGACGAGGCGACGCGGCTCTTCGCCGACCTCGAGGCGGCCGGCGTCGACATGCAGGCGATCACCGACCGACTCCTCGCCGACGGGCTCGCGTCCTTCCAGAAGTCCTTCGACACGCTGATCGCCGGGATCGAGCGCAAGGCCGCGAAGCTCGGGCGGGCCGTCGTCGCGTCGCGCTGACGCCGCGAGCATGCCCGCGGCCGTCACCAAGATCGTCTGCACCATCGGGCCCGCCTCGGCGAGTCCCGACGTCATCCGCCGTCTCATCCTGAGCGGCATGAACGTCGCGCGCCTCAACTTCTCGCACGGCACGCACGAGCAGCACGCCCGCACCGTCGCGAACATCCGCGGCATCGCCGAGGACCTCGGGAAGCCGGTCGCGATCCTCGGCGACCTCCAGGGGCCGCGCATCCGCATCGGCACGCTCCCCGAGGCGATCACGATCACCGAGGGACAGCAGCTCGTCCTCGCCCCCGAACGGTCGGCGACCGGCAGCGACATCCCGGTCACCTATGACGAACTCGCGCACGACGTGCAGCCGGGCGGCGTGATCCTCATCGACGATGGCCTCCTCGCGCTCGTCGTCTCGTCGTGCCAGGGCGGCAAGGTCCAGGCGACGGTCAAGTACGGCGGGCTGCTCAAGAGCAACAAGGGCATCAACCTCCCCGGCATCGATGTCTCGGCCCCGTCGCTCACCGAGAAGGATCGCGAGGACATCCCGTTCGCGATCGAGCAGGACCTCGAGTACCTCGCGCTGAGCTTCGTGCGGCGCCCCGAGGACATCCAGGAGCTGCGCGCACTGCTGCCGAAGGGCATGCTCATCGTGGCGAAGATCGAGAAGGACTCGGCGCTGCACCGCATCGAGGAGATCCTCAAGGTCACCGACGTCGTCATGGTCGCGCGCGGCGACCTCGGCGTGGAGCTGCCGTTCGAGGAGGTGCCGCTCCAGCAGAAGCGCATCATCGGGCTCGCGAGCCGCTATGGCCGTCCGGTGATCACGGCGACGCAGATGCTCGAGTCGATGGTGCAGCACCCGCGGCCGACGCGCGCCGAGGCGAGCGATGTCGCGAACGCGATCCTCGATGGCACCGACGCGGTCATGCTCTCGGCGGAGACGGCGGCCGGCCTGCATCCGGTGCTCGCGGTCGAGGCGATGCGCCGCATCGCGAACGCCGCCGAGCAGGCGCCGGTGCCGCGCGGGCAGGGCATCGATCGCGTGGTGGCCGGCAGCGCATCGACCGAGGAGACGATCGCCGCGGCGTCGGTCACGGCGGTGCGCCTCTTGGGTGCGTCGACGATCGTCGTCTTCACGAAGAGCGGCTTCTCGGCACGCATCGTCGCGGCGCGACGCCCGAACGTGCGGCTCGTCGTGCTCACCGACAACGCGCGCACGTACCGGCAGCTCGCGCTCGACTGGGGCGTGATCCCGTTCCTCGTCGCGCACTGCGACGCGTACGACCAAATGGCGGCCCTCGCGCGCGAGCTGCTCGTCAAGCATGGCT
>CAYSAR010000309.1:0-2705 GCA_964428985.1 uncultured Gemmatimonadaceae bacterium
GCACGAGGTACGTCGCGCCGAAGATCGTGTCGGGGCGCGTCGTGAAGACCTCGATGAGCGGCTCGTCGACGCGCGTCTCGGTCGTGACGGCGACGGCGCTGCTGCCGGCGTCGCCGAGCGGCTCGACGACGCGGAAGCGCAGTCTCGCGCCCTCCGACTTGCCGATCCAGTTCCGCTGCGCCTGCTTCGTGGTTGCGCTCCAGTCGAGCGTGTCGAGGTTCCCGAGGAGCCGCGGCGCGTAGTCGCTGATCTTGAAGAACCACTGCTCGAGGAAGCGCTGTTCCACGAGCGCGCCGCAGCGCTCGCACTTGCCGTCCTCGACCTGCTCGTTCGCAAGCACGGTCTTGTCGTTCGGGCACCAGTTCACCGCGCCGGCCTTCTTGTACGCGAGGCCGCGCTGATGTAACTGGAGGAAGACCCACTGCGTCCACTTGTAGTAGTCGGGCTGCGTCGTGTCGACCGAGTGCGACCAGTCGACCATCAACCCTGCGCGATCGAGCTGCCGGCGGAAGTTCGCGACGTTCCGCGGGATCAGCTCCATCGGGTGCACGCCGACCTTCAGCGCGAAATTCTCCGAGTGGATGCCGAACGCATCGTAGCCGAGCGGTTCGAACACCGTATGACCTTGCAGGCGCTGGAACCGCGCGTAGATATCACAGCCGGTGAACGCGAAGAGGTTCCCGACGTGGAGCCCCTCGGCCGAGGGGTAGGGGAACATCATCAGCGCGTAGTACGGCCGCTCCCCGCGCGCGAGGTCAGGTTGGTTCGTGTGTCGCGACGCCCAGCGCTCACGCCAGCGCGCCTCGACGGCCTTGGGATCGTAGCCGGGCAGCTCGTCGGCGGAGGCGTTCGGGCCGCCGGAAGGTGCGGAAGCTCTCATTCGTCTATGGAAGGGGACCGGACTTGGGCAATCTAGCGGCGCCGACGGTGCGGACCAACTTCAGGGCGGCGATGGCGGCGGCCGAGCCGGACTCGAATCGCGCGCACATCATCGACCGCATGTCGAGCTGGGCGGCGATCGCCGGCATCACCGCGTTCGCCGTGCTCATCGTGGCGTTCTGGGACCGCCTCGCCGCCATGATCGCCGAGGGCCATGGCTGGCTCCTCCTCGGCCTCGCGGTCTCGTTGGCCGTCGGCGCGTCGGCGCTCGTCTTCCGGGGACTCATCTCGCCGGCGGTCGGCGAGCAGATCAAGGGCCTCGCCGACGCGGCCGAGGCGATCGCGAGCGGCGAGCTCTCCCAAGCCCCCGCCGCCGCGCGCGAGGGCGGCCAGCTCGGACGCGCCGCCCGCGCGATGATCCGCATGACGGCCGAGCTCGAGCGCCTCGCCGAGCTCATCCGCACGAACGCCGCCGAGACCGTCCACCGCTCGACCGAGATCACCGGCGGCACCGAGCACATGGCGCAAGCGGCGAGTGGCATCGCCGAGACCGCGAGCCAGCTGAGTCTCCAGGCGACGGAGATGGCCGACACGATTCGCCTGCTCGCGATCGATGCGAACCGGCTGAACGCGCTCGCGAGCAACGTCTCCTCGGGCGCCGCCGACGGCATCGCGCGGAACCAGAAGCTCAAGGCGCTCGCGACGGAGAACCACGAGCAGCTCGACGAGAGCGCGCGCCGCCTCGACCAGCTCGCCTCTGACGTGCAGGAGAGCGCACGCGCGACGGAGTCGCTCGCGACGGCGTCGGACCAGATCCGGGGCTTCGTCACGCTCGTGCAGAAGATCGCGCGGCAATCGAAGCTGCTCGCGCTCAACGCGGCGATGGAGGCGGCGCGCGCGGGCGAGCAGGGCGAGGGCTTCACCGTCGTCGCGAACGAGGTGCGGCGCCTCGCGCAGAGCTCGGCCGAGGCGGCCGAGCACACCGGTCAGCTGATGGAAGAGCTGATCGCGCAAATGGAAGCGGCGCGCCAGGCGAGTGCGCGCTCGCTCACGACGGTCGAGACGGTGCGCATCGCGACGGGCCGCGGTCGGCAGGCGTTCACGCAGGTCGAGGTCGCGGTGGACGAGGCCGACCGCTGGGCGAACGCGATGGCGACGACGGCGTCGACGGGGAACGCGCTGGCGGCGGAGATCACGACGAAGCTCGGGTCGCTCTCGGCGGGCACGCAAGCGTTCGCGAACGCGATGCAGGATGTCGCCGCGGCGTCAGAGGAACAGAGCGCGTCGACGCAGGAAATCGCCGCCGCCGCGAACGCGCTCGTCGCGGCGGCGGACAAGGTCAGCGGGGCGGCAGGGATGTTCGGGGCGGCGAGGCCCAAGTAACTACAGGTGGCAGAGGGCAGGTGGCAGAGGGCAGTACCCACGATGCGTGAGACCGCATCGCTGTCACTGCCCTCTGCCACCTGCCCTCTGCTACCTGTAGTTACCTCGGCCGCTCGGACTCCTTGAACAGATACACGCACTTCTCCAACCGCGCCCCCCGCTCGTCGCACACCGCGAAGTTCGCGCCCTCGTACGCCGTCGCCCCCGCGTATCGCCCGTCCTTCGCGACCGCGTAGAACTGGAGGTCGAACCGCGGCCGGTTCCCCGGACCGAGCAACCGCGCCTCGCTCATCGCGATCACGCGCTCCATCGTCTTGAGCAGCGCCTGTTCGGGCGACATCCCCTGCCGCATGAACTCCACCGCGAGGAACGCGCCGCACGCCATGATGTTGCTCTCGCCGCGCCCCGTCGATCCCGCCGCGCCGACGGTGTTGTCGCAATAC
>CAYSAR010000310.1:0-2697 GCA_964428985.1 uncultured Gemmatimonadaceae bacterium
TCACGATGCCGGCGTTCGTGTTGAGCAGGTCGTCGCGGCTCATGCCCGGCTTGCGCGCGATGCCGGCGGTGATGACGACGATGTCCGACATCTCGGTCTCGTCGTAACCATTCGTGCCGATGACGCGCGAGTCGAAGCCCTCGATCGGCGCCGACTGCCACTGGTCAAGGCCCTTGCCCTGCGGGATGCCCTCGGCGACGTCGACCATGACGACGGTGCGGGCGAGTTCCTTCTCGGCGATGCGCTGAGCGGCGGTCGCGCCGACATTGCCGGCGCCGACGACCGTGATCTTGTTGACCATTGGCGTATGCGGTGGTTTCGGGTGGGAGGACCGACTCGCGTCCAGCACCAGAAACTTAGTCGGCGTGCGAGGCCGAATCTACGGTCGCCCTATCGGCGATCGATCGGTCCCGCGTGTACCGCCGGCGTCGTGACCCGGGTCACGACCTCCTCGCTCGCCGGATCCTCACCGCGCCGCAGCGTGAAGCGCGCGGGGCTGCCCACGCGCAGCCAGCGCCGGCCGTCGCGCGCGACGACCATCTCGGGATCGGGATGCACGAAGAGTCCCTCCGCATCCACCGTGTCGAGCGCGACCGTCGCACTGAGGTCGCCGAGCTCGGCGAGCCGCGGACCCGTGCGCGCGACCGCATCGACGTACGTGAGCCCGAGATCGAGCTCGTACGCCTCCGCCCCGAGCCCGACGACGCGCGCCCCGCGCACCACGACGTCGAGCGGCACGCTGCGGTTCTGCGGCAGCCGTTCATAGGGCGCAGGGTCCATCTCCGCATAGGTGCCGTCGCCGATCGCGACGAGCGCATCGAGCAGCGCCGCGACGTTCAACTCGCGCAGTCGCTGCTTCTGCGGGTCGCCCTCGAGCGCCCCGCTCTCGATGAGCACCGTGCTCGTGCCCCACGCCTGCATGAGGTCGCCGAAGGCCCGCGGATTGAACGTGTCGTCATACCGCGCGACCTGGCCGGGGATCTGGCGCTCGAGATGCGTCGCGATGCGCGCCGCGACCAGCCGGGCCCGCGATCGCACCGCGTCGTATCCGCGCGACTCATCGGTCGCCGGTGCGAGCAACGCGATGCCGACCTGCTTGCCGCCCGGCCCCGCGACCTGCCGCGCGTTCTGGTCGTGCAGGTTGAACCCGAAGTCGGGCTCAAGTGAGTCGCGCAGCGCCTTGAGCGCGCGCGCTTCCGGGGTCGAGAGCCGTCGCGCGTCACGATTGATGTCGATGCCCAACGCATTGTGCCGCTGGAAGAGCTCGGCGCCGTCGGGGTTGAGCATCGGCACGAGCGTCAGCGAGATCGACGCGAGCAGGCGATCGCGCACCTCGTCCGGCTCGTCCGAGACGATCCAGTGCACGAGGTCGAGCAGCGCCATCGACGCCGTCGACTCGTCGCCGTGCATCTGGCTCCAGGCGAGCACCTTCACCGGTCCGTCGCCCATGTGCAGCGCGACGAGCGGGCGTCCCTGCACCGAGCGGCCGATCTCCTCGCGCCGCACGCGCGGCGACCGGTCGAGCGCGCCCCGCATCGCCCCCCAATACTCGTTCGGCGTGAAACGGCGTTCGTCGATGAGCGGCACGCGGTGCGCGCGCGCGACCGCGAGTCCCTCGCGAAAACAGCAGGCGTCCGGCGCGACCGACGGGATCGCGCGCGGCTCGAGCTCCGGCGAGCGCGTCGACGGCGAGCAGCCACCGATCGTCGCGAGGAATCCGAGGATGACCGACCGTCCCGGGATGTAGAGCAACCGACGCACCTCAGCCTCCGACCTGGGAGAGGGCGCGGAGCCCGCCGACGCGCAACTTGAGCAACTCGTGCTCGAGCGGCTTCTCGGCGAGCGCCTTCACGAACAGCGGTTCCAGGGGCTCCGCGCGCCGCAGCGGCCCACGCAGGTCGACTTCGTGGTCGCCGTAGAGGCAGGTGCGGAGCCGTCCGTCGGCGGTGAGGCGCACGCGGTTGCAGCTGCCGCAGTAGGTGTGCGTCATCGGCGTGATGACGCCCACCGTCCCTGCCGCTCCCGTTATACGGTGGTAGGCGGCGGGTCCGTTCCCCCGCGCGGGACCGTCGTCCGCGCGCAACACGCCCAGCGTCGCGACGCGTGCGAGGACCTCCTCGCTCGGCACGATGTGCTCCTGCGTGAGGTGCGCCATCTCGCCGACCGGCATGAGCTCGATGAACCGCACATGCACCGGCAGGTCGAGCGTCAGGCGCGCGAAGTCGGTGACCTCGTCGTCATTGATGCCGCGCATCACGACCATGTTGAGCTTCACCGGGCCGAGGCCGGCATCGATCGCCGCGCGCGCGGCGGTCACCGGATCGAAGCCGAGGTTCCGCCGCGCGATCCGCGCGATGCGCTCGGGACGGAGCGAGTCCGCCGAGAGGTTCACGCGGTCGAGGCCCGCGGCGGCGAGTTCCGGCGCCATCGACGGCAGCTTCACGCCGTTCGTCGAGAGCGCGATGTCCTCGATGCCCGGCACCGCGCGCAGCAGCGCGATGAGCGTCGTGAGCGCGGGGCGGATCGTGGGCTCGCCGCCGGTGATGCGCAGCCGCTTGAGGCCGAGCGGCGCGAGCTGGCGCACGACCGCGGCGATCTCCTCGTACGAGAGGATGTCGGCCTTCGGGAGCCAGTCGAGCCCCGCCTCCGGCATGCAGTACACGCAGCGGAAGTTGCAGCGATCGGTCACCGAGATGC
>CAYSAR010000311.1:0-2679 GCA_964428985.1 uncultured Gemmatimonadaceae bacterium
AGGTCGCGCAGCGAGTTCTTGAGCTTCTCGGTCTCGAGCTGGTGGGCCTGCCACGTCGTCTCGAGCGCCTGTGCGTGCTCAAGGTGCTCGGCGTGGCGGACGAGCGCCTGCTTCGCGAGGTCGTCGCGGCCCTGGTTCACCGCGAGCATCGCCTTGTCCTCCCAGTCCTTCGCCGCCTTGTACTCGCCCTCGGCCTGGTCCTTGAGGCGCTTCTCGTCGGCGATCGCGGCCGCCACCTGCTGCTTGGCGCGCGCGAGCTGGTTTCGCATGTCGACCACGATCTGGTCGAGCATCTTCTCCGGATTCTCGGCCTTCGAGATCAGGTCGTTGATGTTCGACTTCAGCAGCGTGGCGAGTCGGTCGAAGATGCCCATCGTCTAGCGCGCCTCGCGGAAGGTGGACAGCTCGCGCAGGTGCGACGCGAGGGCCAGCGTGATGCTCTCGAAGCTCGCGAGGAACTCCTCGTAGTCGAGGTGCGCGAGCTCGAGCGCCTCGGTGAGCACGATCTCGTCCTGCTGGATGCCGTAGGAGCCGTGGAGGAGGTCGGTCGCGTTGAGCTCGAGCAGGCGCCGGCAGAGCTTCTCGGCCTCGCCCTTCTTGGCCGGCACCTGCATGACCTTCACGCGGAGCACGACGACCGGCGGCGAGTGATGCACGACGACGGTGAGATCGAGCTCACCGCCGGGCTTGACCGCCCAGAGGCCGGGCTCGACCTCCGTGTAGGAGGCACCCTCCGCGGCGAGGCGGGCGAGGAACTGCTCGATCTCTTCCGGCGTGACCATGAGGCGGATCCAGAGTGGTGGATAAGTCCGCGTACGGCATCGGCGAAGGTGAAAGTTTCACCGGCGAGAGGCGTAACGCCAGTCTGTGACGGCGGATACGGGTCTCTTGGGGGGTGCTGGATGAGAGACCAGGGGAATGCCCGGCGACGCGAGTCGCGGGGAATGATGCTTGGTGCAAGGTGCGAGGACCTGCGTCGTTCCGGGCACCCTGCACTGTGCATCACTCCTCGCGATTCGTATCGCCGGGCGTCATCCCTCCTTTCTCCTCACCTCGTCCAGATCACGACCGCCCCGCATCCATCAAAATCCGTGAACTTCGGCGGCGCCGCGTTCCCGGTGTAGACCTCGATCCGCTTTGCGCGCGCCATGAAGCCCGCCTCCTCGCTCGCGGTGATCGGTCCCTGGTCGTAGCCGTCGAGGTAGAAGCGAGGGCGGCAGAACCCGTGGCCGCGCCGGATGAGGAGCATCGGTCCCTCGCGCGTCGTCTGCGCGTGGGTGCGCGGTGCCATCGATGCGACGAAGTTCGAGTTGCGGTTCGGGACACGCGCGAGTTGCTCGTCGCTGATGAACTGACCGAGCCCCGTACGCCGGCGTTCCTCGAACTCGAGCCGACTGGCGGTCATCGGCTCGCCGGAGACGATGACGGTCGAGAGCTCGTACGGCACGCGTTCGAGGCGCACGTCGTCGATGTCCACGGCCGGCTCCAGCGGCTCCACGATCGTCAGGGCCGGGATGTGTCCGACCGACCGGACGACGAGCTGCGTCGAGCGTCGCGGCACGCCGTCCAGCGTGAAGCGGCCCTCGTCGTCGGCGACGGCACGCAGCGTCGAATCGCCGGTCACCGCGACGGTTGCGACTGGGAGTGGAGAGCCGTCGGGCCGCAGCACGCGGCCGGTGATGCGCGTGACGAGGTCCTTCGGCGCGACGACGAGATCGCGCCGCTGTACGCGCGACGCGATCGCGAGCACGATCTCGTGGCTCGCCACGCCACCCGACCCGACGGCGCGCAGGGCGACCTCACTGCCGACAGGGACGCCACAGACCGTGAAGAACCCCGCCGCGTTCGATGTGTCGACCGACGCGACGAGCCGGCGCTCGAACTGCCCGACGCCGATCGCGGTCTCGGTCCAGCGCGCCGCGACGCCGACGCCCCCCGTCGGCACCCCATCAGGCCCGCGCACCTCGCCAACCAGCACGCCTTGGTCCGCCGCGAGCGTGGTGCCGCACGCCGCGCGTTGGTACGTCGCCGGTGACGGAGTGGCGAGCGAGGCGGCCACCTCGCCGGACGACCCGACATCGACCTCGCGCTGCAGGGGCGGCAGCGCGAGCGAGTCGAGCCACGGCGCCCAGAACGCGACCGTGTGGCGGCCCGGTGGGATGGGAATCTCGAAACGTCCTCGCACATCCGTCTTGCCGCGAAGCCCTTGGCCGAGCACGACCACGTCCGCGCCGGACACCGGTTCTCCGGTGCGAAGCGAGTCATGCAGCGTGCCACGCACGATCGCCTGCGCCGGTAGTGACGTCGGCACGAGCGCGGCCATCAGCGCGAAGGGGAAGGATCGGAGCATCGTCATGGGCCGAAGATGCGACGCGCGCGACGCCGGGGGGGCACCCGATCGTCGCGCGTGTCGTCGATCCATTACCGGCGGATGGCCCAGCCATCCGCGCCAGTTGCCGACGCTTCATGTACTCCGCGTGCCGAATTGTCCGATCGGCGCGTGAATTGTACGAGCCTCTCCGTCGCTTCCTTGGACGTTGCACCGACTCCGCAAGTGTCGGCCGTCACGCTTCATCGCCTCGGAACGCGCCGCGTGCGCCTTCCGTTGGTGGAACGAGTGACCTGACGGAGAACCCGGACGAACGGAGTGCATACGATGCGACATACGATGCGGCATAA
>CAYSAR010000312.1:0-2675 GCA_964428985.1 uncultured Gemmatimonadaceae bacterium
CGGCGGGCCTTGGAGGGGGATGCGGGGAGGGGGGCGGGATGACTCGCGATGCGATGACTGATTCGAGAGGCGAGAGACGAGGCCCCGCATCTCTCGCATCTCGACGCATCTCCCGCCGGCTGCACGGCGATCTTCAGCGACGCGCGAGCGCCGTGGACTCGCCGAGGCGCACACCGAGTCGCACGGTGATCGTGTCCGGCACGACGCCAGGCAGCAGGCTTCGCACCGGCACGAGCGCGATGTAATCGTTCGGCGGCAGCGAGGCGCTCGCCGGCGACAGGCGCAGTTGGGCCGGCGTCGCGGCGCGATCGATCGACAGGTTCAGCCATCCGCCGACGCCGCCGATCGGATAGGTCACCGGTCCGACGAAGATCGCGCCGATCGTCCGGCCGTCCGCCGAGGCGATCTGCACGAACCGCGGCTCGGGGTTCGAACCGACGATGCCGTCGAAGTTCACCTCAGGGTGGCTGACGACGAGCCGCAACTGCGAGGAGGCGGTCGCGGTGAAGGTGACCGGCGGCGCCGTCACGCCGACGAGCCGCGCGACCAGGGTGTTCGGGCCAGGCACGCCACCCACGCGCCATTGGCCGCCGAGCGCCGCGACGCCGTCCTCCCCCGAGACGCCGGAGTCCGCACCGACGATCGTGCCGCCACCGCCCGTGACCTCGAATCGCACGACGGCGCCTTCGACGGGGATCGCCTCCGCGTCACGCGCGACGACGCTCGGGGCCAATGGGACGGCGCCGCCCAGCGCGGCCTGCTGTCCGTCCCCATCGGCCTTCTCGATCGTCGACGCCTCGGCCCGCGTGAAGAGGGCGTAGATCCCGGTCCGCGTAATCTCCGCCGTCACGAGCGTGCGGTCATCACTCACGTCGGTGTCGCGGACGCGCGACCACCGGTCGTCGGCGGCGCGATAGATGCGCAGGTGCGGGCGCTCCGAGGCCGGCACCGAGGCGGGGACGGCGAGCGAGATCTCGACGTCGCGCGCGAAGCGGAGGCCGTCGGGCCCGAGTTCGACGGCACTGCCCTCGACGACGCGCGGCGACCTCGGGAACCCGTCCGCGAGGGGCCGCACGTGGAGCACGCGCCCATCGGGAATGGCGCGCGCGGGCACGGTGATGAGCAGCGCGCCATCGAGCATCCGACTCGACAGCGGCTCATCGTCTTCGGGGAGCGGGACGGGTGCGCGCACCGAGAGCGCCCGTTCGTCGCTCGCGCCGCCGGCGATCGCGCGCACGCCGACCTCCCCGAGCGCGATGCCGGTGACGATGCCCCCACCATCGACGCGTGCGCGCGATTCGTCGGTGCTCCGCCACGTCACGGGGACGCCGGGGACGTCGTTGCCGTCCCGGTCGCGGACGGCCGCGCGCAACGGCAATGCACGCTCCAGCAACAGCACGCCGTCATCCGGCGCATCGAGGATCGCGACGGTCGTGCCTGCGAACAGCGGCGTCGATGGCTTGTCGCTCGCACACGCGCCGGCGAGCGACGCGAGCGCGAGCAGCCACGTCGCCTGGCGCACGGGATGGCGTTTGGTCATGGGCACCTCAACGACCGAACAGGGTGAAGCCCAACGCGAACGTCAGCGCCGAGACTTCCTGCTCGACACCGAAGATCCGGAAGCGCTCGATGCGATAGCCGAGCGTCGCGGTGACGGGGAGACCGGGATGTCCGTAGGTGAGCCCGGTCTCGCCGTCCCAGCCTTCCATGTCGTCGTCGAGCACGGTCGACTCGCGCGTCGGGACGTACGCGTTCGCGCGTAGGTGCATCGCGAACCCGGTAACGCCGAGGTCGATTCCCGCGCGCAGGCCGGCGCGCGCGAAGTCGGCCATGCGATCGTGCGCGAGTCCGGTGCGCGGCGAGTAGCTCGCGCGCTGCGCCCACGCGCCTTCGACGCCGATCGGCCCGATCCAATACACGATGCCGGCATCGAGCGACTCGAGGTCGTCGCCGCGGGTCCCGCGCAGCAGCCGGGCCCGTACGCGAAGGCCTGGCACGCCGGTCGGCACCCCGAGCTCCGCACCGACCTGCGCGACGTCGCGCGACGGGGGCATGAGCGCACCGAGCGCCGTGTACACGCGCGCCTGTTGCGCGAGCACTTGGATCGTGACGCCTTGCTGCCGCGTGCCATCCTGCGCACCGAGGGAGGCGCTGGGGATCGCGAGCGCGCAACCCACCGCGGCCGCGAGCGGGGTGAGCGAGCGCATCATGGACGTGGCTCCTCGATCACGAGGGTCACGCGGTATCGCGCCGCGCGCGCGTGCGCCTGCTCGCGCAGCTCGGCGACGCGTCGTTCATACGCGGCTCGCGCCGCCGCGACCTCGCGATCGGTCGGCGCGCGCTCGCGATTGCGATCGATGAAGAGACCGGCGACGACCCCACCGAGCATCGCGCCGGCGACGAGCATCGCACGCGAGTCGGAGGCGAACGCACTCCGGATCGGCTCCGGCGCACGCGCGGCGTTCGCCATCGCGACCGTCGCCCCGGCGAAGATGATTCCACCGGCAATCGCGGTGCGGGGTCGCAGCGACCCACCGCGCACGCGGGCCGGCGGGATGAAGGGGGGGATCGGGGCGGTCGCGCCGCTCGTGTTCGCGCGCGCGCGCAGGCGTCGTCGCGCCACGGTTGAGTCGCCGGTGCGCGGATCGATCGCGACGAGGCGCAGCTCGTAGTCC
>CAYSAR010000313.1:0-2630 GCA_964428985.1 uncultured Gemmatimonadaceae bacterium
GCGTGATGCGCGCCGCCACCTCGCGCACCTCATCGAACTTCACGTCGCCGACGATGCGATAGCCCTTCTTCGCCGTCGGGTCATCGACGCGATTGATGCCGACGTCGATGACGACGGCACCGGGCTTCACCATCGCGGCGGTGACCATCTGCGGCTTGCCGATCGCGGCGATGAGGATGTCGGCACGCTTCGTGTGCGCGGCGAGGTCCTTCGTGCGCGAGTGGCAGATCGTCACCGTGCAGTCGGCGCCCTTCCCGGACTGGATCAACAGCGCCGCCATCGGCTTCCCGACGATCGTGCTGCGGCCGAGGATCACCGCCTCCTTCCCCGACGTGTCGATGCCGCTCTCGGTGAGCAGCACCTGCACGCCGGCCGGCGTGCAGGGCGCGAAGCCGTCGGCGTCGCCGATGAGCACCTTGCCGGCGTTGACCGGATGGAAGCCGTCGACGTCTTTCATGGGGTCGATGCGCCGGATGACCGCCTGCGGGTCGATGCCCTTCGGCACCGGCATCTGCACGAGGATGCCATGGACGGCGGGATCGGCGTTGAGGCGGTCGACGACGGCGAGCAGCTCGGCCTCGGTCGTCGTCGCCGGGAGGCGGATCGTCTCGCCGTTCATGCCGGCCTCCTTGCACGCCTTCTCCTTCGCGCCCACGTAGAACGCGCTCGCCGGGTCGTCGCCGACGAGCACGACGGTGAGGCCGGGCACGATCCCCTGCTCCTTCAGTGAGGCGGCGTCGAGCGCGACGCGGTCGCGCACCTGGCGCGCGATCGCGGTCCCATCGATGAGCTCAGCGGGCAATGTCGGTCGTCCTCTTCTCGCGGATCGCCACGACCTTGATCTGTCCGGGATACTGCAGTTCGGACTCGACGCGGCGCGCGATCTCCTCGGTGAGTGATTGCAGGCGGTTGTCGTCGATGTTGTCGGGGTCGACGATGACGCGGATCTCGCGTCCGGCCTGGATGGCGAACACGCGGTCGACGCCGCGATAGCTCGACGCGATCTTCTCGAGCCCTTCCAGTCGCTTCACGTACGTCTCGAACGCCTCGCGCCGCGCGCCGGGGCGCGACCCGCTAATCGCGTCGGCGGCCTGCACGAGCACCGAGACCTCGCTCTCGTGCGGCACGTCGTCATGGTGCGCGGCGATGCAGTTCACGACGAGCGGGTGCTCCCCGTACTTCGTCGCGACCTCGACGCCGAGCTGCACGTGCGTGCCCTCATGGTCGTGCGTGAGGACCTTGCCGACGTCGTGCAGCAGCGCGCCGCGCTTGGCCATCGCGACGTCGAGCCCGAGCTCGGCCGCCATGATGCCGGCGAGGAACGCCACTTCCTTCGAGTGGAAGAGGATGTTCTGCCCGTAGCTCGTGCGCCACTTCATGCGTCCGATGAGCTTGATGAGCTCGGGATGCAGGCCATGCACACCGACCTCGTACGCCGCCTGCTCGCCGGTCTCGACGATGCCCGCGTCGACCTCCTTGCGCGACTTCTCGACGACCTCCTCGATGCGCCCCGGATGGATGCGCCCGTCGGCGACGAGCTTCTCGAGCGCGAGCCGCGCGACCTCGCGGCGCACGGGGTCGAAGCAGCTGACGACGACGGTATCGGGCGTGTCGTCGATGATGACGTCGACGCCGGTCGCGAGCTCGAACGCACGGATGTTGCGTCCCTCGCGTCCGATGATGCGGCCCTTCATGTCGTCCTTCGGCAGCGCGACGGCGCTGGCCGTGATCTCCGCCGTGTGCTCGGCGGCGATGCGCTGCACGGCGAGCGCGACGATCTTCTTCGCCTCGCGATCGGCGTTGCGCTTCGCCGCGTCGCGGATCTCGCGGATGCGGTTCGCGGCGTCGGCCTGCGCCTCCTCCTCGAGCCGACGGATCAGCTCGGCCTTCGCCTCGCCGGCGCTGAGCCCGGCGAGCTGCTCGAGCCGGCGGCGCTCCTCCCCGACGAGTTGGTCGAGCTCGGCCTGGCGCTCCTCGGCCTGCTTCTCGCGGCGACCGAGTTCGCTCGCGCGCCGGCTGAGCTCCTTCTCCTTCGCGTCGACGAGCTCGAACTTGCGGTCGGCCTGCTGCTCGCGCTCGGTGACGCGCTTCTCCTCGCGGTCGACCTCCTCGCGGCGCTTGCGGGCCTCGAGCTCCCAGGCCTCGCGGACCTTCATGACCTCTTCCTTGCCGGAGAGCAGCGCCTGCTTGCGCGCCGAATCGGCCTCGCGCTCGGCCTCGGCGACGATCTTCTTCGCGACTTGGTCGGCGGCCTCCCCCGCGGCGCGGCGCGCGATCTCCTCGGCCGAACGGCCGGCGCGACGCCCGAAAATGAAAGCGACCGGGAGGGCAGCCAACAGCAAGGCGCCGATCGCGATCGCGACGTAGAGCGGGTTCGTCATTGGGAACTCGTATGCTCAAGGCGGCCGGAAGGCGCCGCGTATCGGATGAAGAGCGCGAGCGGCACGTGCGGCGAGGGCGCGTTCGAGGCGGCCGGCCGACCGGTCGGGCGCCGGCGAAGGGCGCGGGACGGGACGGGCTAACTGCCGAATGCGCATACACCTACGGGCCTTCGCACCCACTCGTCGGTCAAGGTACGTGTCGGTCGTGGAAAAGGCAACGTGGCAGGCCATGCCGACGACGCAACTGGC
>CAYSAR010000314.1:0-2629 GCA_964428985.1 uncultured Gemmatimonadaceae bacterium
CAGCTTCTTCAGCTTGTCGCGGGAGATGCCGACGCCCTGGTCGCGGAAGCGCACCTCGGCGAACTGGCCGTAGCCGAGGCGCGAGCGGCGCCGCCGCGTGGTCAGGATGTCGAGGATGCCGCCGCGCGGCATCGACTGGATCGCTCGCGCGAGGCCTACGAACGCTTTGAGCTCGTCGATGTCGCCATAGGCCTCGACGCGCGGGTGGTACTTCGGCACGCGACCGCCGCCGAAGAGGCCGGTGTCGCCCTTGTCCCCGGTCTTCGTGTAGATCTTGAGCGTCATGCGCGGAATCTAGCGCGCCTGCGGCTCCCCGCCCGCGACGCCCGGCAGCAACTCGATCGCCGCGATCTCCTCGGTCACGCGCGTCGGCGGGCGGTAGCTGTCGGGGAAGAGTTCGGCGAGGTGCGATTGGAGCCGCTCCGGGGAACCCGGCGTGCCCTGGCGGCTGTTCCAGAGGTCGAGCGATCGGCCGAGCGACGCGGCGTTCGGCCGGTTCGCCGGATCCTTGTGGATCGCGCCGGCGATGATCGCGCGCATGCCCCCCTCGAGCTCGGGCAACCGGCTCGCGAGGTCGGGTGTCGGACCGATGACGACCTCATCGATCGCCGCGAGCGTCTCGTCCTCGGTGAACAGCGAGCGCAGCGCGAACAACTCGAACAGCACGACGCCCATCGAGAAGATGTCGGAACGCCAATCGACCGGCACGCCCATGAGCTGCTCGGGGCTCATGTAGTGCTTCTTGCCGAGCAGCAGCGGCCGCTGCGCCGCCGGGTCGCTCATCGTGCGCGCCTTGGCGATGCCGAAGTCGGCGAGCTTCACGTGGCCGTCCCACGTGAGCATGACGTTGCCCGGCGAGACGTCGCGGTGGACGATGTCGAGCCGCTTGCCCTGCTCGTCGACGAAGTGGTGCGCGAAGTCGAGCGCGCGGCAGACGCGGCTCGCGCAGTAGGCGGCGACGTCGGCGGGGAGCGGCGTGCGCTGCGCGCGATGCGCATTGATGAGCGTGCGCAGCGTCACGCCTCGGATGAACTCCATCGCGATGAAGTGCCCGCGATCCGATTCCCCGAGCTGGTAGATCTGCACGATGTTGCCGTGCACGAGGTTCGCCGAGAGCTTCGCCTCGTCGTGGAAGAGCTGGAGCCATTCGGGGCGCCGCGCGAAGCGCTCGTGGATGATCTTCACGGCCATGCGCTTCGTGAAGCCGGCGGCGCCGACCTGCTCGGCCTCATAGACGGTGGCCATGCCCCCGCGCGCGACCTCGCGCAGCAGGCGGAAGCGGCTCGGTGCGGTGATCTCGGTCAGGTCAGCGGGTCCGGTCACGAAGTGTGGCCTCGGGCGTCGTCTCGGAGGGAAGGCCGCAGGGGCGGCCGTTGCTCGGCGGGGCGTCTGGCTGCGATTTTATATGGATGGCCACCCATGACATCCGTGACATCACGATCATCGGCGCCGGCCCCGCGGGGCTGTTCGCCTTGTTCTACGCTGGCATGCGGGGCGCGAGCGCGCAAATCGTCGATGCCCTCCAGCAGCCCGGCGGCCAGCTCGCCGCCCTCTATCCCGAGAAGCTCATCTTCGACGTCGCCGGTTTCCCGAGAGTGCTCGCGAAGGACCTCGTGGCGTCGCTGAGCGAGCAGGCCGGCCAGTTCAAGCAGCCAGTGCACCTCGGGCAGGAGGTCATCGGTCTCGAGGAGGACGGCGGCACGTTCACCGTCGTCACCGCGACCGATCGTTATCCGACGCGGGCGGTGATCATCGCCGCGGGGATCGGCGCGTTCTCGCCACGCCGCCTCCCGCAGAAGTGCGCCGAGCCGTGGTACGGGCGCGGCATCTTCGACAAGGTGATGGACCCGAAGGCGTTCGCGGGCCAGCGCGTCGTCATCGTCGGCGGCGGCGACTCGGCGTTCGACTGGGCGTACCAGCTCGAGGGCGTCGCGTCGTCGATCACGCTCGTGCATCGCAGCGACCGTTTCCGTGCGCACCAGGCGACGGTCGACGCGGTGATGGCGTCCGCCGCCGCCGGCCGCACCGCCGTGCACACGTTCCACGAGCTCGCCGACGTCATCGCCGAGGGGGAAACGATCCGCGAGCTCGAGTTGCGCGACATCAAGGCGAAGTCCACGCGCCGCGTGGCGTGCGACGTCGTGCTCCCGATGCTCGGCTTCGTCAGCGACATGGGCGCGATCGCGCAGTGGGGACTCTCGATCGAGAACGACGAGATCGCGGTGAACCAGCTCATGGAGACGGGGCGCGCCGGCGTCTGGGCGGTCGGTGACGTCAACACGTATCCGGGCAAGCTCAAGCTCATCGCGACCGGGTTCGGCGAGGCGGCGATCGCGGTGAACCAGGCGGTGCACTGGATCTATCCCGAGAAGAAGGTGAATCCGGGACACTCCTCGAACCTCGCCGTCTTCGGCCAGAAGGACGACTGAAGCCGTGACCCTCCGCCGCCGCCTCCGCGCCGCGGCGACGCTGCTGGCGCCGCTCGCGCTGTTCGCCGTGGCGTCGCCCGCCGCGGCGCGCGCGCAGGAGACGGGCTGCGATCGCGGCGACGTGGAGGTTCGCTCGCTCGACTTCACCGGCAACCGCGCGTTCACCGACGCGACGCTCGCGGCGGGGATCGTGACGACGG
>CAYSAR010000315.1:0-2629 GCA_964428985.1 uncultured Gemmatimonadaceae bacterium
GCGCGACTGGGGCTTCGCCGGCGACTACGTCGACGCGATGTGGCGCATGCTGCAGACCGACGAGCCCGCCGACTACGTGATCGGCACCGGGGAGACGTGGAGCGTGCGGCAGCTCTGCGAGGAGGCGTTCGGCTACGTCGGCCTCGACTGGCGTGAGCACGTGCGCAACGACCCGCGCTTCAACCGCCCCGCCGAGGTCGACCTCCTCGTCGCCGACGCGTCGAAGGCCAAGCGTGAGCTGCGGTGGGAGCCGCGCGTGCGGTTCCGCGAACTCGTGCGCATGATGGTCGACGCCGACCTGGCCCGACACCGGGGCGAGCGCGCACCGGCCGGCGCGCCGGCGGGCGCGCCGGCGTGACGTGAAGGCCCTCGTCACCGGCGCCGGCGGGTTCGTCGGCCAGTGGCTCTGCCGCGCGCTCCTCCAGCGCGGTTGGACGGTCACCGGCACGACGCTCGGCTTCGCGCCGGAACCGGGGATCCTGAGCCCGTCCGAACTGATGCTCATGCATTGGCGGGGCATCAACCTCCGTCCGGGCACCGACCGACGCACGCTCGGGTCGCTGCTCGAGCGCGAGCGGCCGGATGCGATCTTCCACCTCGCCGGGATCTCGTTCGTGCCCGCGGCCGGCGAGGACCCGATCGCGGCGCTCGAGACGAACGTCGGCGCCGCCGTGCGCCTCGTCGAGGCGCTGCGCGTCCAGCGCGATGCCGGGGGGCCGGACGCCACGCTCCTCGTCGTCGGCAGCGCCGAGCAGTACGGGCGCCACGAGGCGATGCCGCTCCGGGAGGACGCCGAGTGCCGACCCCGCACGTTCTATGCGGCCACGAAGTGCGCGCAGGAGCACTTCGCGCTGGCCGCGGCGCGGCACGACGGCCTCCGCGTCATCGCGACGCGCTCCTTCAACCACTCCGGACGGGGCCAGGCCGCGACGTTCCTGCTGCCGGCCCTCGTCCAGCGCGCGGTCGCGGCTCGCGCGACGCCAGGGGCACCGGTGCCGATCGGCAATACGGATACGGTGCGGGATTTCCTGCACGTCGAGGACGTGGTCGACGCCTATATTGCGCTCGTCGAGCGCGGGCGACCCGGCGAGGTCTACAACGTGTGCAGTGGCGAGGGGGTGACGGTCGGTGCCGTCGCCGCCGAGGTGCTCTCGCGCGCGGGCGTCGCCGGCCCCCTCGTGCCCGACCGCGAGCTGCAGCGGGCCGTCGACGTCCCGACGCTCGTGGGCGACAACGCGAAGCTCCGCCGCGATACCGGCTGGACCCCCGGCCGTTCGCGTGCCGACATCATCTCCGACCTTCTTCATGCCGCGTCGTAACGACCTCCATCGCATCCTGCTCATCGGGTCCGGACCGATCGTCATCGGTCAGGGCGCCGAGTTCGACTACTCCGGCACGCAGGCCGCCAAGGCGCTGCGCGAGGAAGGCTACGAGGTCATCCTCGTCAACTCGAACCCGGCGACGATCATGACCGACCCGGAGGTCGCCGACCGGACGTACATCGAGCCGGTGACACCCGAGTATGTCGAGCTCATCATCGCGCGCGAGAAGCCCGACGCGCTGCTGCCGACGATGGGTGGACAGACGGCGCTCAACGTCGCGATGGCGCTCCACGAGTCAGGCGTGCTCGAGCGCCACGGCGTCGAGCTCATCGGCGCGAACGCGCGCGCGATCAAGGTCGCCGAGGACCGCAAGCTCTTCGCCGAGGCGATGGAGCGCATCGGGCTCAAGTGCCCGGCGGGGCGCATCGCCACGACGTGGGAGGAGGCGCTCGCGATCGCCGAATGGACCGGCTTCCCCGCGATCATCCGGCCGGCGTTCACGCTGGGCGGCTCGGGTGGCGGGATCGCGTACAACAAGGAGGAGTACGAGGCGATCGTCCGGCGCGGGCTCGACGAGTCGCCGATCTCGCAGGTGCTCATCGAGCGCTCGTTGCTCGGGTGGAAGGAGTACGAACTCGAGGTCATGCGCGACTCGGCGGACAACGTCGTCATCATCTGCTCGATCGAGAACATCGACCCGATGGGCGTGCACACCGGCGACTCGATCACCGTCGCGCCGGCGATGACGCTCTCGGACCGCGAGTACCAGCGGATGCGCGACGCGGCAATCAAGATCATCCGCGAGATCGGCGTCGAGGCCGGCGGCTGCAACGTGCAGTTCGCGGTGAACCCCGCGGACGGCGAGATGATCGTGATCGAAATGAACCCGCGCGTCTCGCGGTCGTCGGCGCTCGCGTCGAAGGCGACCGGCTTCGCGATCGCGCGCATCGGCACGAAGCTCGCCGTCGGCTATCGGCTCGACGAGATCCCGAACGACATCACGAAGACGACGCCCGCGAGCTTCGAGCCGGTGCTCGACTATGTCGTCGTGAAGGTCCCGCGCTTCGCGTTCGAGAAGTTCCCGGGGGCGAACCCGGTGCTCACGACGCAGATGAAGTCGGTCGGCGAGTCGATGGCGATCGGCCGCACGTTCAAGGAAGCGTTCCAGAAGGGGCTGCGCGCGCTCGAGGCGGGACGCAGCGGGTGGGTGGTCGGCGACCGGCCGGCCGACGACCGGGTCACCGACGACACGCTCCCGGCGGTCATCTCGGCCCTCTCGATGCCGGTGCCCGAGCGGATCTTCCAGG
>CAYSAR010000316.1:0-2621 GCA_964428985.1 uncultured Gemmatimonadaceae bacterium
CATCGCCTCGGTCGTCCGCGTGAGCGAGGCCTGCTGCACCTCGCCGACGGCGTCCGATGCCGCGCCGAACGCGGCGGCGAGGTCGGGCTGCGGCGCGGTCGCGATCGTCACCTCGGGCGACGTCGCGGCCGGCGCGCCGATCGTGCGCACCGCGACCTGCCACGTCACGGTGGCCGTCGCCGCGATGAGCAGCGACGCCGCCGTCGCGAGTCGCGCGACGCGCCAGATGCGCTGGCGCGGCGCGAGGTCGAGCGTCGTGACCGTCGACGCGCTCGGCGCGCGATCGGCGATCCTCGCGTCGATGCCCGCCCACAGGTCACGCGAGGGCGAGAGCACCGGCAGCGCGGCCGCCTCGGCGCTGATGCGCTCGAGGTCCGCCCATACCGCCGCGCATTCGGCGCACGCCTCGCGATGGGTCGCATCGACGACGTCGTGGCCGTCGTTCACGTTCGGTTCGAAGTCGGTCATCGGGTCAGCATCCTCCTCAGCAGCATCCTCGCGCGGTGCAACTGCGCCTTGCAGCCCCCGCTCGTCACGCCGAGCATGCCAGCGATCTCCTCATGGGTGTAGCCTTCGACGTCGTGCAGCACGAACACCTTCCTCGCGCCGGGCGGCAGGGTCGCGATCGCCCGCTCGAGATCGAGCGAGAGGCCCGGCACCGGCAACGCCCGCACATCGGCGTACGAGATGGCGTCCATGTCCTCGATGCCATCGTCGTGACGCGACCGCCGCCGGCCCTCGGATTCCCGGTCATTGAGCACCACGTTCACCGCGAGGCGGTGGAGCCAAGTGCTGAACTTCGAGTCGCCGCGGAACTGCGCCAGCTTGTTCCACGCCCGTACGAACACGTCCTGCGTGAGCTCCTCGGCGCGGGCCCGATCGCCGACCATGCGCACGCAGACCGAGAAGACGCGGTCGACATGTGCCCGGTAGATCCGCTCGAAGGCGCGGCGGTCGCCGGTGGCGGCCAGCGCGACGTCGTCGGGCGAGGCGGTGAGGGGGTCGCTCGAGGTGTGTTCGAGGGCCAACGGGTGGGTCATTCGGCGCCGGTTGAACGGTCGCTGGATGGGATGGTCCGGTGGAGCAAAGGGTTTGAACGGGGTAGCTTCGACACCGCGGCCGAACGCCACCCGTAGGAAAGAAGGGGACGGCCGGCGTCGCCCGCCATCCGGCGGTCCCCGCCAGCCGGACCGTCTGCCACCACTTCGGAGCCGCGATGTCGATGGGATCGAGTCCTTCAGTCACATTCGAACCTCAGGCGCAGGCGACGGCGGCCCCGCCGGCACCGGTCCCGGTCCAGCCGGCGCGCCCCGGCGACGCGACCGCACCCGTGGCGGTGACGGCGACGTCGCAGGGCGGCACCGGCACCGCGACCACGACACAGCCGCCGGTCATCTACGAGCGTGATGAGATCCCGGACGAGGTGATCCCCCTCGTCGGCATGACGCTCGGCATCATCATGTCGATGGTGATCCTCTTCCCGATCGCGCGCGCGATCGGCAAGTGGATCGACCGACGCACCGACAAGTCGCTCATGAGGATCGCCGATGTCGCGCCGCAGCTCCGGCAGCTGCAGGAGAGCGTGGACGCGATGGCGATCGAGCTCGAGCGGATCAGCGAGGCGCAGCGGTTCCAGGCGAAGCTGATGGCTGAGTCGAAGCCGCCCGCTGCCTTGGAAGGAGGCGGGACGAGGGGGTAGCGGAGTCGCCCGGCGATACGGGGCGTGGTGCAGGGTGCTGGGTGCGCGGCGCTACTGGAAGCAGACGAGCGCGAGGAGGACCGGACGGCGCAGCGCGAGTGCTGAAGTCGTTGGTTTCCCGATCTGCGCGGCGCGAGCGACGAGTGCTTCCTGGAAGGCGGTGTCCGGCGTTTGTCGCGGGATGGCAAGGAGCTCAGAGACGGCCCGCTGACTCGAGGCCGCGCTCGCGGTGCGGATGGCTCCCAGGGCGCGCTCGAGCGCTTGGGCGAGACGGGCTCGAGCGGCGTGCGGCGTCGCGCGGATCGACGCATCGACGCGCTGCTGGAGGCGGCGCCACCGTCGCATGGGGCGAGCCGGACCCGCCCCATCCCCACCGAGGAGCGCGCGCGTGGATCGCACGCGTACCCAGCGGGCGAGGGCTAGGCGGATCGTGGCCAGGTCGCTTCCGCTCGGCGCCATGGCTTTCCTACGTGCGACGCGCGCGATCGCCACGCTCGATGACGCGATGCGCCACGCATCGCCACGACACTCGCCGGCGACGAACAGCAGTCGTTCGCGCCGTGCATCGGCGTCGACGGTGCGGAGTGCGGCGACGAACCCGCGGCAAGCCCGATCCGCGGCTTGCGCGACGGACGCGTGGTGACGGGAGAGGCCGTCCGGGAGCCAGCGGCGGAACGTCGCGTCCGCTTCCTCCAGGCAGCGCGCCCGACGCATCGCACGATGCCGCGCGCGGTCCTTCGTGAGCAGGCGCGCGCCCAACCGCAGGAACGGGACCGTCTCGCGCGGTGCGGCGAGGCGCGCGATGGTGACGTCGCGGCGCGCGCCGCGCGCGACGCGACCCTCGCGCTGCTCCATCGTCGACGGCGTCCAGGCGCGGTCGGCGTGCAGGACGCGGCTCGCCCCCTGCAGCTCGGCCGCGAGC
>CAYSAR010000317.1:0-2613 GCA_964428985.1 uncultured Gemmatimonadaceae bacterium
CTCTCGCGATCGTCGATGAAGTTGCCGGGGTGCGAGACGAGCGCGTCGAGCCCGAGCGCGTGGCAGCGGCGCAGTTCCATCGTGAACGACTCGATCGAGCGCGCGCGCAGCGTCGCGTCGGGGGAGGCGAGGTTGATCAGGTACGAGTCGTGCGCGTTCGTGAAGCGTACCGGCGTCTGCGCGAGCTCGGCGCGGAACGCGGCCGCCTCCTCCGGCGTGACCTCGCGCTCCTTCCACTGGTTCGGCGTCTTCGTGAAGATCTGCATCGCCGTCGCGCCGATCTCGACCGCGCGGGCGGGGGCCTTCGCGCAGCCGCCCGAGGTCGAGATGTGCGCGCCGAGTGGCGCCGCGACAGCGGGATCGACGCGGGGCGCGGGAAGCTTGCGCTTCTTCCGCGCGCTCACCTTTGCCGCCTGAGCCACTCCAGCGGATCGACCGTTCGTCCCTGGTTCGGTCGCATCTCGAAGTGCAAGCGCGGCGGCATGTCGGGATCCGATTGCCCGACAGTCCCTACGATGGCCCCCTTCTCGACACGCGCGCCCTTCCGCACGCGCAGCTCGCCGAGTGACGCGTACATCGCGTAGGACCCGCCGCCGTGGTGCACGAGCACCGTGAGCCCATACGTGCCCTGCGACTCGGCGATCACCACTTCGCCGGCGGCGACGGCCTTCACCGGCGTGCCCGCCGGCGCGCCGATGCCGATGCCGTTCCAGATGACGGCGGTGTTGTTCGGGTTCCGCACCCGGCCATAGCGGTAGATGATCTCGCCGTCGACGGGCCAATCGAGGCGGCCGAGGTCGGCGGTCGTGAGCGTGCTGCGCGAGGGTGCGGCGGTCCCGCGGCTCTCGGCGCGGCGACGCGATTCCTCGAGCGCGGCGATGACGCCGGCGAGCCGCTGCTCGTCGCGCTGCACCTGCCGCAGCCGCTCCTGCGCCTGGCGCTGCTGCGCCTCGATCTGCGCCAGCGACCGGCCGCGCTGGAGCTCGAGACGCCGCAGGCGCTGCTCCTCCTCGGCCTTCTGTCGCCGGTTGCTCTGCATGTCGCCCTGGAGCCGCACGAGCAGGAAGCGCTGTGCCTGGATCTGGCCGGTCAGCGTCTCGACCCGCTCGACGAGCGCGCGGTCGCGGCGCGCGACGAGACTCAGGTACTTGTAGCGCGCGACGAGCGCGGCGAACGACTCGGCCGAGAGCAACGCTTCCAGCGAGTAGAGCGGGCCACGCTTGTAGATCTCCTGCACGCGGTGGCGCAGCGTCGCGCGCTTGATGCGCAACTCGTCCTGCGACCGCACGAGGCCCGCGTTCACCGTCTCGACCTCGGACATCAGGGAGGTGAGCTGCTGGTCGAGCGACCGGACGACGCGGCCGGTCGCGAGCGCCTGTCGCTCGAGGTTCGCGCGTTCCTGTGCGACGTCGCGGGCGCTCGACTGGAGCCGCCGCATGCGCGCCTCGAGCTGGAGCCGTTCGGCGCGCAGGCGCTCGAGTTCCTCCTGCTCGCGCCGGAGGCGCTCCGCGGCCTCGCGGGCGGACGGCGGGAGCTGGTTGCGTTGCTGCGCCAGGGCGGGCGGCGCGCCGATCGCGACCGATGCCGCGACGAGGAGCGCGAGGAGGGCGGGAGACGCGAGGCGCCGGGCGCCCACCGCTCAGACCCGCTTGAGGTGACGGCCCACCGAGAACGCGCTGCCGAGGAGCCCGATCAGCGCGCCGGCGATGACGCCGGCCGTCGCGAGCGCCGGCGCGAAGAACGTCGCCTGGAGCACGTAGGCACCGACGACCTGGAACGTGACCCAGGTGAGCGCGAGCGCGAGGAGGCCGCCGAGCGCGCCCTTGATGAAGCCCTCGATGAGGAAGGGCGCCCGCACGAAGCCGTCGGTCGCGCCGACGAGGCGCATGATGTGGATCTCGCGCGCCCGCGCGAGCACCGCCATGCGGATCGTCGAGCCGATGATGATCAGCGCGACGAGCGCGAACGTGACGCCGAGCGTGATCCCGGCCGCGCTCGCGATGTTGCGCAGGCGATAGAGCTTCTCGACCCACTCCTCGCCGTAGCGCACGTCGTCGATGAAGTCGTACGCCTCGAACCGGCGCGCGACGGCGCGCACCGTCTCGGGATCGCGGTTCCCCGGCCGCAGCCGGACCTCGATCGACGCCGGCAGGATCCCCTCCTCGAACACATCCTCGAACTCGCCGAGTTCGAGGCGCGCGCGCTCGAGCGCCTGTTCCTCGGTGACGAGGCGGACGCTCGCGACCTCGGGGAAGCTCGCGATGTCGCCGACGGCGGCGCTGATGGCCTCCGGCGCGGTGCCCTGCGCGATGAAGCCGCGCACCTCGACGCGGTCCTCGACCTGCGCGAGCGCGGTGCGCAGGTTGATCGCGACGAGCCCGAAGAGCCCGAACGCAAAGAGCGAGAACGCGATCGTCGTGACGCTGAGCGCGCTCAGCATCGGCGCGCGCTGGAACGCGCGCAGCGCCTCGCGGAACGGGAGCGTCATGGCAGCCCCACCGCCTCGTTGCGCGCCTCGGCGGCCGAGGCGAAGACGAGCGTGCCTCGTGTCATCGCAATCGTGCTGTACTCCGTCGAGCGCAGGAGCGCGATTGCATGCGTCGCCGTTAGCAC
>CAYSAR010000318.1:0-2604 GCA_964428985.1 uncultured Gemmatimonadaceae bacterium
CAGACAATCGAGCGCGGGAGCCGCTCGAGGGAGAGTGCGCGGCCGAGCTCGTACACAGGATCGGCGGCGCGTTCCTCGACTTCCTGCCCGGCGAGCTTGAACTCCTCGAGGAGGTGCCGCGCGTTCTGCTCCGCGAGGTCGAGCAGCTCGCGCTTCGGTCCGCGCTGCGGGACCAGGACGCGCCCCTCGCCGGCGAGCGCCTCCTCGAAAAGCGGGCGATCCTCGAAATCGAACGGCAGCAGCAGCTCGCGCGCGCGCGCCGGTGCGACGAGGTACGAGCTCACGAGGTAGGTCGAGAGCACATCGCCGTCGGGCTCGCCCTCGACGCGCTCGAGGAACCGGTGCTCGCGCGCGAGGAGCTTCCCGCCCCGGATCCGGAGCATCGTGACCGCGGCATCCTCGCCGTCGCGCGCGTAGCCGATGACGTCGCGATCGCCACCCTCGACCTCGAGAACGACCGTCGGTTCTTCCATGCGCTCGAGCCGGGCGACCGAGTCACGCAACTCCGCCGCGCGCTCGAAGTCGAGCGCATCCGCCGCGTCCTGCATGCGGCGCTTCACGCGGCGGACGACCTCCTCGGTGCGGCCGTCGAGGAACGCGACGACCTCGTCGATCATCGCGCGATAATCCTCCTGCGTCTGGAGGAAAACGCACGGCGCCTTGCAGCGCCCGATGTGGTAGTCGAGGCACGGTCGCTCCGGCATCTCGCGTGGCATGTCGTAGCGGCACGAGCGCACGGTGAAGATCCGCTTCACGACGTCGAGCGCGCGCCGCATCGCCGCGACATCGGTGTAAGGGCCGAAGTACCGCGCGCCGTCGCTCTCGAGCCGACGCGTCACGACGACGCGCGGGAACGGCTCCTGCACCGTGACCTTCACGTACGGGTACGACTTGTCGTCGCGGAGCACGATGTTGAACCGTGGCCGATGCTCCTTGATCAGGTTCGCCTCGAGGATCAGCGCATGCGCCTCGCTCGGCACCACGATCGTCTCGACGTCGGCGACCTGGGCGACGAGCGCTCGCGTCTTCGCGTTCGCCTCATGGTCGTCGGCGAAGTAGCTGCGCACACGCGGGCGGAGCCGCTTCGCCTTGCCGACGTACAGCACGGTGCCGTCGGCCGCCTTCCACAGGTAGACGCCGGGGGTGTCGGGAAGGTGCGCGAGCTTCTGCGCGACGAGCTCAGGTGCGTCGCGCATGGTCCGCCCCGAGAAGGCGCGTGAGGCCGAGGTATGTCGCACCGAACGCCGGTGTGACGACGAGGGCCGCGATGAGGGCCGGCTGGCCGGCGATGCTCCGCGTGACGACGAGCCCGACGCCGCCCGCGACGAGGGCGCAGGCCCAGAGCTTCGCCATCAGCGCCGTCGGCACCCCCGTGCGACCGATGCGCCCTCCGATCGCGCGGCGGAGCAACGTGAACTCGAGCCAGGCGGCGAGCCCCGACGCCGCGGTGATCGCCGCGACGCCCCAGCGCGCGTCGACGTCAAGGATGCCCGGCAGGTACAACGCCGCGAGCCACCCGACGACACCGCCCGCGGCGACGCGCAGGATCGCGAAGCGCAGGGGCGTGCGCGTATCTCCCATCGCATACGACGCCGACGCGTAGAGGCGACCCATCGTCCCCGCGAGCAGTCCGACCGCCGCGCCAGCCAGCGTCGCCCACACCCAGCGCGCGTCCTCCGTCGTGAAAGCGCCGCCCTCATAGAGACCGGCCGCGAGTACGCCGCCGATGAACAGGAACGCCGCCGCCGAGGGAATCACGAAGAAGGCGATCCGCCGGAGCCCGCGGTCGAGCCGTGCGCGAAGCGCGCTCGCGCGCTCGTCGGCGCTCCCCTGCTCCGCCGACATCGCCGGCAGTTCCGCCGCCGACACCGACATCCCGAAGAGCGAGACGGGGAGCATCGAGATCGCCTGCGCGTAGTTGAGCGTCGCGAGCGCGCCGGCGCCGATCAGCGACGCGATCGCGGTGTCGACGAATCCACTGATCTGCACGACGCCGCGCCCGACGAAAACGTTCCCGAAGCTGCCGACGACGGTACGCAGCTCGACGTGGTCACGGCGCACCGCGAACCGCAACGCCGGTTCCAGGCGCCAGACCGCCGGCACCTGGATCGCGAACTGGAGGAGGCTCCCGAGCACGCTCGCCCAGGCGACGGTGACGACGAGCTCGGCCTGGCCCTCTGACGGACCCGCCCAGAGCAGCGCGCCGATGATCGCGACGTTCCAGAGCACCGGCGACACGTACGAGAGGAAGAAGCGGCGGTGCGAGTTGAGCACGCCGAGGCACCAGGCCGAGAGTTCGAGCAGCCCGAGCCCCGGGAACGTGATGCGCACGAGCCGTGTCGTGAGCGCCGGTGTCGGTCCGTCGAACCCGCCGGCGATGAGCGCGACGAGCCATGGCGCAGCGACGACGCCCACGAGCACGATCGTCGCGACGACGAGACTGAGCAACGAGAGCACGGCACCGGCGACGCGACCCGCATCCTCCTGCCGTCCCTCCGCACGCAGCCGCGCGTACACCGGGATGAACGACGCCGAAAGCACGCCCTCGCCGAACAGGTTCTGCAGGAGGTTCGGGATCCGGAACGCGGCGGCGAGCGCGTCGGC
>CAYSAR010000319.1:0-2593 GCA_964428985.1 uncultured Gemmatimonadaceae bacterium
GCATCGAGGGCCTCCATCGCCAGTCGTTGCACGCGTTTCTATCACGAACGTGCGCCCGCGTGGCGACAGCGCCTATGATTCGGCCTCGCAACGCCCGCGCTGACGAAGGTCCGAGGACACCTACGATGCCAACTGCCTACGAGCAGGCGCTCGACCGCGCCGTCCCCCGAGTCATCGAGGAGGCGGTGCGCATCTGTGAGATCCCGGCGCCGACCTTCCGCGAGCAGCGACGTGCCGAGTACGTGCACGGACGTCTCGACGCGATCGGCGGGTGGGACCACCTCGCGATCGACTCGCTCTCGAACGTAGTCGCCATCCGGCGCGGCGACCCGAAGGCGGCGCGCGTGATGGCGGCCGCGCACCTCGACACGGTCTTCCCCGACGACGAGACACCCGTCCTCCGCGAGCGCGGCAAGCTCACGGGACGCGGCATCGGCGACAACAGCGCGGGCGTAGCAGCCCTGCTCGCAACGGCCGAGGCGCTCCAGGGCGCGACGCCGCGCGGCATCGGCGACGTGATCCTCGCGGCGAACGTGGGCGAGGAGGGTCGCGGCGACCTCCGAGGCGTGCGCCGCCTCGTGAAGGACTACGCCGGCGACTTCGACTGCTTCCTCGCCATCGAGGGCCACGCGCTCAACCGGCTGCAGAGCATCGGCGTCGCCTCCCTGCGCTACGAGGTGAGCGTGCAGACCGATGGCGGGCACTCGTGGGGCGCGTACGGCAGGCCGAACGCCATCGCGCTCCTCGCCCGCGCCATCACCGCCCTCGAGCCGCTCATGCCGGAGGTCGGCATCCAGCCGAAGACAACGATGAACGTGGGTGTCATCCGAGGCGGGCGCAGTGTCAACACCATCGCCCCCGACGCCGTGTTCGAGCTCGACATGCGTTCGGCGGACCCGGCGGCGCTCGACCGCCTCTACCGCGCCGCCCGCGCGGCGATGCAGGGCGCCGTCGCCGGAGACACCGAGCTCGGCTTCAAGCGCATCGGCCAGCGGCCAGGCGGTACCTCCGAGGCCGACTCGCCGCTGTTCACGGCCGTCCTCGATGTGCGCAAGGGACTCGGTATGCCCGCGCCGGAGTTGAATGCCGGCTCCACCGACGCCAACGCGCCGCTCGCGGCTGGCTACCCGTCGACCTGCATCGGCGTGACCACCGGCGGTGAGGCGCACACCGAGCGCGAGTGGGTGCGCACCGCGCCGTTCAAGCAGGGCGTGCCGCTCGTCGGACGGACGATCGCCGCCGTCGCACGCCTCCCTCGCGACCGCGTTGCTCGGGCGCGCTGAGGGCGAGCGGGGCTGCCTCGATGCTCCCGCCCTGGCTCGCGAGGAGCTTCGCCGCGCTCGGCATCCCCGCCTACCGGACCTACTGGTTCGCGCTGCTCGCGAGCTTCGGTGCGATCTGGTTCGGCTTCGTCGCGCGCGGCTACCTCGTCTTCGACCTCACCGGCTCGAACGCTGCGCTCGGCGGCATCTTCACCTCGTTCGGAGTGCCGCAGCTCGTCTTCACGCTCTTCGGTGGGGTCGCAGCGGACCGACTGCCGCGGAAGTGGGTCGTCGCGAGCGCACTCTCGATCTTCGCCGTCGAGTACGGGATCGTGTCGGGCCTGATCTTCACGGACGCGATCCGCTACGAGCACCTCGTGATCGCCTCGGTCTTCGAAGGGACGGTCGTCGCCTTCTACATCCCCGCTCGCGCCGCGTTCGTCGGTGACCTCGTCACGAGCGACGAGGGGTTGGGCAATGCCATGGCGCTGCAACAGGTCTCGTTCAACACGGCGCGGATCGTGATGCCGCTCATCGCGGGGGGACTCATTGCCGTACCTGCGGTCGGCGTCGGCGGGACGTACGCGGCCGCTCTTCTCTGCTTCGTCGTGGCGGTGCTGATCGTCCTCCGGCTGCCGACCGTCCCCGCGAGGTCCGCCGCACTGCAGGAGTCGCCGGTGAGCGCGATCGTCGGGGGCCTCTCGTACGTGCGGAGCCGTCCCGCGATCCTCACGCTCGTGCTGATGTGCTTCAGCATCGCGATGACGGCGATGGCCTACTTCGCCTTCATCCCGTCGATCGCCGCCGACGTCTTCGACGGCGGCTCGGTGCACCTCGGCGTGATGACCTCGGCGACGGCGGTCGGTGCGCTGACCGCCGCCGTGAGCGCCGCCTCGATCGCCGACGGCCCGAACGCGTGGCGCATGCACACCTTCGCTGTGTTCGGCTTCGGCATCGCGTTGATGGCGTTCGCGGTCGCGCCGACGTTCGTCGTCGGCGTGGTCCTCGGAGTAGCGCTCGGAGCCGCGGAGATCGGCTTCCTCACACTGAACCAGGCGCTGGCGATGCGCTTCTCGGACTCGGCCTACTTCGGACGGGTGCAGGCGTTGCTCCTGATCTCGTTCGCGCTCTTCGGCATCATGGCCTTCCCCATCGGCTACATCGCGGACCTCATCGGCATCCGGGAGACGCTGTTCGCTGCTGGTGCAGGCGCCACCCTGCTCGCGCTGGTCGTGAGCGCTTACGGCCGTCGCATCGACGCGGCCGCGGACGCAACACCGAGGCAGCGCGAGCCCTCGGCAATGCTGCTGAGCAGGCCCGCGCCGTAGATG
>CAYSAR010000320.1:0-2572 GCA_964428985.1 uncultured Gemmatimonadaceae bacterium
CGTCCCGCTCCGCCAGGAACGCGCGCACGGTATCCGCAGCGGCGGCGGACTGATGACCGTCAAGCGTCGCGTTCAGCCAGCGCAACGGGAAGAAGATGTCCCCCGTGCGCTGGATGTCGTCGACGAGCTCGAGCGCCGCGCGCAGGTCCGGGAGCGCGTCGGCCGCGCGCAGCGGGTGGTTGATCGCCCCCATCGCGTCGAGCACCCACGACTCGCGGCGTCGATTCGCGACGTCTTCGAACGAACGGAAGAGCGCGCGTCGCGTCGCGACATCGGCGCTGAGCGCGGCACGCATGAAGTTGAAGCGCTCCAGGCGATCCGGGTTCGTGATGCGACGCGCTTGTTCGTCGAGGATCGCCTCCGCGTTCGGTACCCCGCGGATCGCGAGCGCCTCGGCGAGGTTCGTGTACTGCTGCTCGGTCAGCGGCAGGCCGCGCGGCGTCTCGTCCTTGCGCCAGATGCGCTCGAGCGCGTCGATGCCCCCGGGCGTCGTCGCGACGCTCAGGAGCGCGCCGAAGTACGCGCCCTTGCGCCCGGGCGTCGGTGCGCGCTCGAGTTCACGCAAGAGTGCTTCCTCGAGACGCGGGGCGACCTCGCCGCGCGTCCTCTCGTCGAGGAAACGCCAGTGGATCGATCGCGCGATGCCTAACAGCTGCGACGCGATGAGTTCGTTGCGTTCCCACTGGATCGCCGCGATCACCGCGTCGAGCAACTCACGCGGCGCGAGGTTCGCGTCGAGCATCTCTTCGTACAGATTCTGCCACGCGACCGCGCGTTGCAGGTCGTTGACGATCCATGGGGCGCTCGCGAGCAGCACCGACCGTGCCTCGGCGTCCATGAGGAAGCGACCGTAGCCGAGTCCGTCAGCCCCGCCGATGACGTAGTCTGGGCGCTGGAACTTCGGCGGCAGGGGTACGGCGGCTTCGAAGCCATTCTTCACGGCCCCGCGCAGCAATGCCGTGGCGCCGCCCTTGTTCACGGCGAACGTCAGCGGCTGCGGCCAAGAGAGGGCCCGCGCCGCTTCGCCGGCCGGAAGGCGCTGCCCCGCCACCTTGTACTGGAGCGCGCTCCAACCATCGGTCTGCGTGACGTCGAGACGATCATCGAGGACCGCAGCTTGTATCGTCGGCCGGCCCGGCTCCTCCACCCAGACCTTGCTCCACGTCACGAGGTCCTCGGGCACGAGCGAGTCGAGCACCGCGATCAACTCGGGCCACGTCGCATTGCCAAAGCGATGGCGGTCGAGATACGTCCGCAGCCCGTCACGCAGGACCTCCTCCCCGACCATGACCTCGAGCTGGCGCATGACGATCGGCGCCTTCTGATAGATGATCGCGCCGTAGAGCGAGCCCGCGTCGCGCAGGTTCTCGAGTGGCTGGCGGATCGCGTTCGCGCCGGCGGTGCGGTCGACCGCGTACGCCGCCGGATGGTGTGCGAGGAAGAAGCGCAGGCGATGATCGATGTCGGGGAACGACGGCGCGACGACCTTCGCCGCCATGAAGTTCGCGAAGACCTCCTTCATCCACACGTCGTCGAACCAGCGCATCGTCACGAGATCGCCGAACCACATATGCGCCGTCTCGTGCGCGATGACGCTCGCGCGGCCGAGTTCCTGGTTGCGCGTCGCCGTCGGATCGAGGAAGAGCGCATCGGCGCGATACCAGATCGCGCCTGGGTGCTCCATGCCGCCGAACTGGAACGCGGGGACGGCGAAGAAGTCGAACTTCCCGAACGGGTATGGGATCCCCGTGTAGTCCTCCAGCCACTTGAGCGCCGCGGCGTGAAGATCGAAGATCGCGTCGCGATTGCGCGCGACCTTCGCGGCTTCGGTCTCGCGATGGTACATCGTGAAGGTGCGGCCGCCGCGCGTCGCACGCTCCTCCTGGAGCACGCCGGCCGCGAACGCGAACAGGTACGTGCTGATCGGCTCCGTCTCGGCGAAGCGCAACGTCCGCCGACCGGCGCCGGCGGCGATGGAGTCGACTGATGCGAGTGCGCCGTTCGAGAGCGCCTTCCACGTCTCCGGCACGGTCAACGCGAGCGTGTAACGCGCCTTGAGGTCGGGCTGCTCGAAGACCGGCATCGCCGTCGACGCACGGTCGGGGACGAAGAGCGCGTACATGAACTCCGATTGCCGGTTGAGCGCGGCCTCGGTGCTCGTGAACTGCACCGTGACGCGATGCCGGCCGGCGGGCGCGGCGTCCCACGGGATCACGATGTGGTCCTCGGGCAGCTCGTACTCGACCGAATCCCCATCGAGCAGCACGCCGCGGACGTTCTCGCGAGGCGCGCGGAAGTCGAGGACGAGGGGTTGGTTGTCGAGCACGGGCGCCCAGTCGAACGAGGCGGTGATGGTGCCGGTCACGGCCTCGTCGCGCGAGGCGGGGACCTCGAGCTCGAGGTCAGAGCGGAGGTCCGAGATGCTCGCGCGGCGGGCTTCCGCGAGCGCGAGGGGGACGCCGGGGGCGAGCGTCGGATCGCGCTGTTCGGCACAGCTGGTTGCGACGGCGAGGACGGCGAGGGTGAGCAGTGAGCGGCGCATGCCCGAAGCTACGGACGTGCTTCGTGCTCG
>CAYSAR010000321.1:0-2562 GCA_964428985.1 uncultured Gemmatimonadaceae bacterium
GATCTCGACCGACCGCTCGCGATCCTCCATGCGGAACCGCCCGCGATGCACGAGGAACATCTCGTCCTCGTGCTCGTGCTTATGGAAGTGGAACTCGCCGTGCAACTTGACGGCCTTCACCTGCTGCCCATTCAGCTCGGCGATCACGACGGGGGACCAGTGTTCCGTGATAGATGCGAACGCGGCGGCGATATCGGTCGGCGTGGGCATGCGTGAATAGTGGCGCGAGATCGGCCTCCGGAACAGCGCACTCACGCGCTCGTGCACGGCGGCTGGCGGCGCCTCAAACCCTCCGCTCCCCCAGGGCGCAGCGGGCCGCGAGCGCGATCGGAAGGCCGACGCAGGTGATGTGAATCATGATCGCGATCGCCATGCGCGACGGATCGATCGGCTGGATGTGCGGATAGGCCGAGAGCGGCAGCACGACGAAACGCATCGTCGCCCACACGATCATCCCATAGACAGGGCCGCTCAACCACGCGACCGAGACGAGGAACGGCATGCGGCGCGCCGCGAGCACGAACACCGTCGCCGCGCCGAACGCGACCATGAAGTGCGACGCGAGGCCGAGCGCGGCGCTCGTCATCCCCATCGAATAGGAGGTACGACCGAGCCAGCCGGTCGCGATCGCTTGGAGAAGACGCGTCGTCGTGAGGCCGCCGGTCCACGCTTGTATCAGGGCGGCCGAAAGGTCGAGCAGGGCGGCGGCGAGCCCCGCCGCGACGATCGCGCGCACGATCGCACGCCGAGACGGCACATCGCTATGGAGGCGCAGCGGCGCTTCAGCGATCACGACGGCATCGGCAGGTTCGATCGGCGTGAGCCGCACCAATCGCGGACCGGTCATGTGAACCCATCAGGTGGAGGTGCACCACCCCGACTACCGACCCCCCAACGACCCCGTCACAACTCCTGACGCGCCGCTTACGTAGGTAGGATCATGCGACTGACAACCCGCTCCCGCACGCCACCCACCATCGCCGGCGCGATCAAGACGCAAGTCGTCACGCTCGCGTCGGCCGTCACCGGCCTCTGGTCCGCACACGCGGCGAACGCCGTCACCGCCGGTTCGCTCACGCGCTACGGCATCGTGCCGCGCACGGTCGATGGGCTCTGGGGGATCCTCTTCGCGCCGTTCATCCACGCGAACCTCGCGCACCTTGTCGCGAACACGGTGCCGCTCCTCTTGCTCGGCTGGCTCGTGCTCCTGCGCGACGCGCGCCACTTCCTGCCCGTGACGCTCCTCTCGATGCTCGGCGCCGGACTCTGCGCCTGGCTCCTCGGCGCGCCGGGCACGGTGCACATCGGCGCGAGCGGCGTCGTCTTCGGCTACTTCGGATTCCTCCTGCTCGCCGGCTGGTTCGCGCGCAGCGCGGCGAGCATCGCGATCAGCGCACTCGTGACGATCGCGTGGGGCGGACTCGTGCTCGGAGTGCTACCGGGGCAGGCGGGGGTCAGCTGGGAGGCGCATCTCGGGGGATTCGTCGGGGGAGTGTTGGCTGCGCGATGGTTGGCGCCGCGGCGCAAGGAGTGAGGTGTGAGGTGTGAGGTGTGAGGGGTGAGGGGTGAAGGGTGAAGACACTCGAAGGGCTCACACCTCACACCTCACACCTTCCACCTATCGATACCGCTCCACCGTGAGCAGTTCGTCCTCGTCGGCGCGCGCGAGATAGATCGCCCTCTCGCCGAACCCCGCCAACCTCGTCCCCTTCGGCAACACGACCCGCTCGACGAGCTTCCCGCTCCCATCGAACACGTCGTAGGTCGGGATCGGATCGTCGTGCGCGCGGGTGCGAAGCACCCAGACGCGACCCTCACGGTCGGCCATCGCCGCGTTCGCCAAGAACGGCGGCTTGTACTCGGGCCACTTCGCGTCGGGCGTCTCCAGCGCACCGGCAGGCGGCACGATCAGCGCGCCGCTCGCGCGCGGACTCGCGCTACCCGACGTCGCCGGCGCGCCCTGCACACGCGTCACGATCGTGCCCTGACGCACCTGCGACTTGAGGAACGCCTCGCGCTCGGCTTGCGTCACACGGATCCGTTGCGGGTTCACGGCAGGACCACGCGTGAGACGGCCGTTCTGGATCCAGTCAACGCGATACTCGTCGCCGCGCACGATCGCGACGCGGCCGTCAGGCGCGACGACGGCGATGTCGAGCGCGGCGAGCGGCATGTTCGTCACCATCTGGATCTGACTGCCCGACAGCGTGCGCGCGTATGCGACCTCGCCCTTCGGGCGATCCATCTGGCCGATCGTGTCGAGGCGCTGCGTCGCACGATCGAAGAGGAGGATGTCTGCGATGCCGACGGAACCAGCCTTCGGATCAGGCTGACCATTCGACCGCTCGCGCTCGAAGATCATCTGGCCGCGCGCGCCGTAGCCGAGGAAGCGCGCGAAGTTGGCCGGCGAGTTGTCGGGAAGGCGGAAGGTGCCGACGGGCTTCGCGTCAGGCCCGATCAGGAAGTAGCGATCGTTGAACGGGTCCTCCATCAGCGTCGAGTCGCCTGGCATCGCGTGCAGGCGTGAGACCATCGACCATTCCAGCGGTCCGCTTCCTTCGC
>CAYSAR010000322.1:0-2562 GCA_964428985.1 uncultured Gemmatimonadaceae bacterium
TCCCAGATCGTCGTGTCGGTCGCGGCGGGGGAGATGAGCGAGGCGCGGATGGGGGAGCCGCGCAGCTCGGCGCGCAGCGCCTCGTGCATCGCGCGCGCGGCGTGCTTCGTCGCCGCGTAGGCGGCGTTCGCGGCGAACACATAGCGATCGGCGATCGACCCGATCGTGACGATGTGGCCGCTCGACCGTGCGCGCATCGCCGGGAGCAGCGCGCGCGTGAGGCGCAGCGGGGCGATCGCGTTCACCGCGAACGCGGCATCGATGGACGCATCGGTCGCCTGTTCCACCGGCGCCATCGGGAAGGTGCCGGCGGCGTGGACGAGGATGTCCGGCGCGGCACCGAGCGCGGTGGTCGCCTCCCGCGCGAGCGCGACGACGGCGTCGGCGCGCGCGAGGTCCGCCGCGAGGACGACCGCGCCTGTCCCTGCCTCGCGGGCGACCTTCTCGAGTGAGGCTACGTGGCGTGCCGTCAGCGCGACGCGTGCGCCGGCGGCGGCGAGCGCACGCGCGATCGCCGCGCCGATGCCGCGCGACGCGCCCGTGACGAGCGCCGTGCGGCCGCTCAGTGGCATCAGCGCGCGCCGGGCCCGTACGCGAGACGCAGGAACTCGTCGCGCGTCATCGGGCAGTCCTTGAACGACCCGCGCAGCGCCGACGTGATCGTCTTCGAGTTCTGCTTCTCGACGCCGCGCATCATCATGCACAGATGCTCGCACTCGATCACGACGCCGACGCCCTCGGGCTTGAGCACCTCCTCGATCGCCTCGGCGATCTGCTCGGTGAGGCGCTCCTGCACTTGGAGGCGGCGCGCGAAGACCTCGACGATGCGCGGCAGCTTCGAGAGCCCGACGATGCGCCCCTTCGGGATGTACGCGATGTGCGCCTTGCCGAAGAACGGCAGCATGTGATGCTCGCACATCGAGTAGAGCTCGATGTCGCGCACCATGACCATCGACTCGTGCTCCTCGTCGAACACCGCGTCGCCGACGACGTCGGCGACGCTCATGTCGTAGCCGCGCGTGAGCCAGCTCATCGCCTTCGCGACGCGTTCGGGGGTCTTGAGCAGGCCTTGGCGCGCCGGATCCTCGCCGAGCAGCTCGAGCTCGCGCCGCACGATGTTCTCGAACTCGAGCATGCGGTCACCGGGGATCGCCGGGTTCGCCTCGAAGTCGTCCGAGCCGGCGCGCGACCGCGCGGCGGCGGCCCCCCGCGCCGTGCGCTTGTCGCCGTCAGCGGCCGTCGTATTCGACATAGTGGTTCTCCGTCTCCCAGAGGCGCAGCCGACTGAGCCGCGCCGGCGTCACGAGCGGCGCGAGGATGCGCCAGCACGCGAGCACCAAGTTCTCGGTCGTGGGAATCGTTCCCGCGAGGAACGGCACGTCGAGGTTCAGGTTCTTGTGATCGAGCTTGTCGATCAGCTCGCGCGTCGCGACCGCCTTGAGGTCCCCGAGGTCCATGACGTAGCCGGTGCGCGGGTCGGGCGTGCCCTCGACCGTCACCTCGAGCGTGTAGTTGTGGCCGTGCCAGTTCGGGTTATTGCACTTGCCGAACGTGCGCGCGTTCTCCTCGTCGCTCATCGCCGGGTTGAACACCCGGTGCGCGGCGTTGAATCGCAGGATGCGCGTGATGGAGACGATGGCCATGTCGTACATTAAGACCGAAGCTCCGCCCCCGAAAGGAATCGGGGAGCGGAGCTCGGGGAATGAGTGGGATCGGAGAGAGGTTTTTGAAGCCCTGTCGAATGGCTGAGACCCTCACCCTACTTCCGTCTTCCCGGCGTCCGGGCATGGCGTCGATAGAGATGTCGGATCCGCTTCGGAGGACTTATCGGCTCAAAAAGTGAAGTCTCCCCGTCCCGTCCTGTGAGATTGAATTGTAGGTTCCGCTCGGCCGCTGTCAATGAGACGACCCACCCCGAACGCGGGAACTTTTCCGATGGACATGTTGACGATCGCAGGCGTCACGATGTTGGTGTTGTGGGCGGCGGGCGCGTTCGCGTTCGAGGCGCCGGGCTTCATCCATCTCTTCCTGACGCTCGGGGTGTTCTTCATCATCCTCGGCGCGGTCAAGCGCGGGGAGCGCGCGCGGAAGTCGTGAGGCGGGCGTGGCACGTCGCGCTCGCGAGCGCCGGACTCGCGCTCCCGGCCGTCGCCGGCGCCCAGCCGGCGCGCAGCCTCCCGCCGGCCACCGCGACCCTCGACGAGGAGTTCACCCGCATCGGCTTCGTGCGCGAACTGCGCGACGGCCGGGTGCTCGCCACTGACGACGGCGAGAATCGCCTGCTCGTCGCCGACCTCGCGCGCAATGCGACGCGCGTGCTCGGACGCGTCGGCAAGGGACCGGGCGAGTTCACCGACCTCGGCCGTCTCGCGGCGACGCGAGGCGACTCGACGCTGCTCGCCGACACCGGCGATCGACGCTGGCTCCTGCTCGTCGGCGACTCGATCGTCGCGACGATCTCGGCCTCCGATCAGTTCATCGAGGCGAGCGGCGGTGCGCTGCTTGGCGCCGACTCGCGCGGGCATGTGTTCGCGTGCCGACCGCTGCCGTTCCTCGGGTTGG
>CAYSAR010000323.1:0-2557 GCA_964428985.1 uncultured Gemmatimonadaceae bacterium
ACACGCTCCGCCCCCAGCTCGCCGGCGAGTAGCTCGCGAAGGTTCCGACCGACCACCCGGCGTTCGCCGAGGCGAACGCGGAGGTCGAGGCGCGCACGAAGAAGCTGCTGTCGATCAACGGCTCGCGTACGGTGGACTCGTTCCACCGCGAGCTAGGGGCGCTGCTGTGGGAGAAGTGCGGCATGGCGCGCGACGCCGCCGGCTTGCGTGAGGCACTGGATCGCATCCCGAAGCTGCGCGAGGAATTCTGGCGCGACGTGCGCGTGCCGGGCACGGGAGCCGAGCTCAATCAGTCGCTCGAGAAGGCCGGGCGCGTCGCGGACTTCCTCGAGTTCGCCGAGCTCATGTGCCTCGACGCGCTGCACCGCGAGGAGAGCTGCGGCGGCCACTTCCGCACCGAGCACCAGACGCCCGACGGCGAGGCGAAGCGCGACGACGAGAAGTTCGCGTACGTCGCGGCCTGGGAGTACGCGGGGGAGGGGAAGGCGCCGGTCCTGAACAAGGAGCCGCTCGTCTTCGAGAACGTCCACCTGAGCACGCGGAGCTACAAGTGAGCGCGGGGACCTTGGACCTCACGCTGCGCGTCTGGCGGCAGAAGGACGCCGCGAGCGCGGGGCGCATCGTCGAGTACCCGGCGAAGGGCATCAGCCCCGACATGTCATTCCTCGAGATGCTCGACGTCGTGAACGAGCGGCTGATCGCGGACGGGCAGGACCCGATCGCGTTCGACCACGACTGCCGCGAGGGCATCTGCGGCATGTGCGGCATGATGATCAACGGCGCGGCGCACGGGCCGATGAGGCTCACGACGGCGTGCCAGCTCCACATGCGCAGCTTCAAGAGCGGCGACGTGATCACGATCGAACCATGGCGCGCGAAGGCGTTCCCGGTCGTGAAGGACCTCGTCGTCAACCGCTCGGCGTTCGACCGGATCATCCAGGCCGGCGGCTTCATCTCGGCGCCGACCGGCTCGGCGCAGGACGCGAACGCGCTGCCGGTCGCGAAGCACGACGCCGACGCGGCGATGGACAACGCCGCGTGCATCGGCTGCGGCGCTTGCGTCGCCGCCTGCCCGAACGCGTCGGCGTCGCTCTTCACCGCGAGCAAGGTCGCGCACCTCGGCTACCTGCCGCAGGGCCAGCCCGAGCGCATGTCGCGCGCGATCGCGATGGTCGAGCAGATGGACCTCGAGGGCTTCGGCGGGTGCTCCCTCTATGGCGAGTGCATGGAGGCCTGCCCGAAGGGAATCAGCATCGACGCGATCACGCGCATGAACCGCGACTACCTGCTCGCGAGCGCGACGAAAGTCGAGAGCAAGGAGTGGACGGGCGCGTGAGCAAGTTGCCAGCGACGAAGGCGGCGGCGCTCGCCTCGGCGTCGGCGAGGTCGCCGTGGCGCTCGCTGCCGGCGGAGCGCCGCGTCTCGGTCCTCGAGCGACTCTTCAAGACGCGCAAGGAAGCGCGCGCCGCGTACGTGCAGCGGCTCGTGATGCGCGGAGGCGGGTTCCGCGCGGCGACGCTGCTCTCCTGGCCGGTCGAGAAGCTCGCGCGCGAGGTCGTGCGCCTCAATGCGCAGACGGCCGAGGATGAAGTCGATCTGTTGCAGGCGCTGTACGTGGACCTCGAGCCGGCGGTGCAGGTGACGTTCCTGGACGCGGCCGGCGTGAAGCACGCGAACGGCGCGATCGAGGAGTCGTTGGAGCCGCCGTTCGCCGATGAGGCGGCGGTGGTCCGCGCCGCGGCGGCCGTGCGCGAGCGGCACGGCGAGGACGGGGAGCACTACCTCCGGACGATCGCGCGATACAATGCGGGGGCTTGGCCGGGGATCGAGGGGCTCATCTCCCCGGCCTGACGCGAGCCGCGTTCATCCGCGGATCTTCGAGTCGCAGCGGATGATCGCGTCGGACAGGCCGTCCGGCGGCCAGTCGGACCGACGCCAGTGATAGCGGTCGCGCGACTTGAACACCATGTCCCACGTCACGAGCGCGCCGTCCTCGCCGCGGCGCTCCTCGCCCTCCATCGCGAGGCGTAGCACGTGCGTCGCGTCCGGCAGCAGGTGGGGCCCGACGTCGAGGATCCGATACGTCGCGTGCGCGTCGCTCTGCTCGGGTTCGTCGACGACGCGCAGGCGGATCGACTTGCGGTCCGCCGCGGCGACGAGGGTATGCATGCCGCGCTCACACTCGCCGTTGCTCAGCTCCCAGTCCCAGGTGCCTTCGAGCAGCGAGAAAATCGCGTCGGCGCTCGCTTCGCCCGGGAGGGGACGCTCGTCGCGCGGCGGCGCGGGGGAGGTCACCATCGGCACGACGCCGGCGAGGAAGGACTCCAGCGCCGCCGTACGCACCGGTGTCTCGATGAACGTGGCGCGGACCTTCATCTTCACGTTCGGCACGTAGACGAGCCACAGGTGCGAGCGCTGGGATTCCGTCGCGCCTTGGGTGACGATCCACATGCGCATGTGGGAGCCCATGCGCCAACGGTCGGCACGCGACGGCGTGAGGTCGCGCGTCCCGTCGATCACGACCGATTCATACCGCCCGTCGCGTTCGAGCATCTTG
>CAYSAR010000324.1:0-1769 GCA_964428985.1 uncultured Gemmatimonadaceae bacterium
ATGAAGCGCTTCGAGAGAGGAGCTGCTGTGGCGCATGGGGGGCCCCGCCGGCGATGTGACGGCGGGAAACGTGCGAAAGGGGCGCGGCCTTCGCTAGCGAGGCGCGGTCACGATCGGCACGAACCGCCCCGCATCGATCACGCCGTCGCGCACGGTATAGAGCGTGAACCCCGACGTGAACGTCAGCGGCCGCCGGCGCGACGGGCCGACGACGGTGGCGCTCTGCTCGAAGCGCGTCCGCACGCCATTCACCTCGACGGCGATCTTCTCGCCGGCGTGCACGTGGGCGCCGAGTGCGAGGACATGCGGCCGCGCGCGCAGCAGGGCGAGGACGTCGCCGACGTTCGAGACCAGATGGCGGAAGACGATCTGGCCGCGCACGGTGATCAGCGTCGGCGCGGGTGGGTCGTCGGTGTAGCCTCCGAGGGTCTCCATCGCGCTGACCATCGGGATGTGATTGAACGTCACGACGGGCATCGTCGCGGGGATGCGCGCGAGGTCGCGCTGGAGCCACGCGAGTTGCACGCTGTCGACATGGCCGTAGTACGACGGACCTTCGTTGTCGACGGTGTTGAGCCCGACGAAGTGCACGCCGCCGTACGTGAACGAGTAGTAGTCGGGGCCGAGGTAGCGGTGGTACATCTTGCGCCCGAAGAGCGGGTGCGTCGCCTCGACGTGCGAGAGATGCCGCTCGATGCCGAAGATCTCGTGGTTGCCGGGGACGGTCCACGTCGGCGTCGCGAACTGCGCGCGCTCCTGCGTGAAGAGATCGTAGTACGACCGCGCCTCGACCTCACCGACACGCAGTGCGTCGCGTACGAGGTCGCCGGCGATGAGCGCGAAGGCGGGCTGGAGCGAGTCGACGAGCGTGCGCAGCCGACGCGTGCGCTCGACGGTCGCGGGCGCGATGTGCGTGTCGGAGGCGTGGACGAACGTGAACGTGCGGGGCGCAGGCGCGGGGGCGAGCGCGAACTCGACGTTCGATGGGTTGTCGGTGATGCTACGCCAGAACTGCCCGACTATTCGGTGGCCGTCGGGAATCGAGACGAAGACGATCGCGTTCGGGCCGCGCGGGATACGGAAGGCGCCGACGCTGTCCGTGGCGACGACGGTGTCCTGGTTCGAGACCGTGACGTCGGCGAGGCCGCGTTCGCCGGCGTCGCGGCGGCCGTTCGCGTTCGCGTCGAGGTAGACGGTGCCTTGGATGAGCGGCTGCTGTGCGCGCGCGGGGGAGATTGCGGGAATGAGCGCGCACGCGAGCGCTGCAGCGAGGACCGTCGACGGAATCTGACTCACTCTTCCGCCTTGCGGAGTAGTACAGGAATGCTACATTTGTAATACACGAGTGCTACGGAGGGTGTATGGTTCGCGAGCTCACGTTGCGGCAGGTCGGTGGCTCGATCGGCGCGACGATCCCGAAGGACATGGCCGACCGCCTGCGGCTCGAGGCGGGCGACCGGGTGTTGGCGGTAGAGACGGATCGCGGCATCCTGCTCACGCCGTACGACCCGGACGTCGAGGCGGGGCTGGCGGTCGCGGCCCACGCAGCGAAGAAGTTCCGGAACGCGCTGCGCGAGCTTGCGCGATAAGCGATGAAGACGCCTCGCTGGGTGCCGAGGCTGGTGTTGGACGCGGCGCACTTGGATCAGTTGCGTGAGCACGGCGGGCTCCCGGGCATCCGTGACGAGAACGCGCTGGAGGCGGCGCTGGCCCGACCGCAACAGAAGCACCATCACGAGCCCGATTCCGATCTCGCGACCCTTGCGGCG
>CAYSAR010000324.1:1779-2545 GCA_964428985.1 uncultured Gemmatimonadaceae bacterium
ACGCGTTCGGGATCTCGAAGGCGCATGCTTACAATGACGGCAACAAGCGGGCGGCGTTCCTCGCGGCGATGATCTTCCTCGGGCTCAACGGGAAGGACCTCGATGCGACCGAAGAAGACGTCGTGCAGGCGATGACGGCGTTGGCGGCCGGGTCGCTCAGCGAGGTCGCGCTCGCGTCATGGATACGACCGCGGATCGTGCGGCTCAAGATCTAGCGACTCAGCTCGCTCGTCGGTAGTGCATCGCGACCGCACCGCATCGAAGCGGTGTGGCCGAGATGAGGTCGAGGCGCCGCGTGCCGGAGAGTCCGCCCTCGAACAGCGTCGGGCCGTGGCCGGCGATCCGCGGGTGCACGAGGAACTTGTACTCGTCGATCAGGTCCAGCCGGTCCAGTTGGGTCGCGAGCCGGTGGCTACCCACGAGCACGCCGGCTGGCGTCGCGTCCTTGAGTCTCCGCACGCCAGTGGCCAGGTCGCCGGGCATGTGGTGACTGTTCACCCAGTCGTACTCAGTTCGCGTCGATGACACGACATACTTCGGCATCGCATCGAGCTTGACCGCCCAGGCGCGCAGCGCGGGCGTGCTCTGGGTCAACGCCGCGGGGCGCGATGGTCGTGTCCGCGCGGAGGTCCAGTGGCGGCGGGGAAGCGAAATCCTGCTGAGTACCACCGTCTCCCAGAAACGCGGCGTACCCGCCGTGCTCGGCGGTCCGCCGCATGACGGCGGGACACTCATTCTCGTGCTCGAGTTCAAGTAAGAATTGCCC
>CAYSAR010000325.1:0-2523 GCA_964428985.1 uncultured Gemmatimonadaceae bacterium
GCGCCTGGTCGGCGAGCTTGCGCACCTCGTCGGCGACGACGGCGAAGCCGCGGCCGGCGGCGCCGGCGCGCGCGGCCTCGATCGCCGCGTTGAGCGAGAGCAGGTTCGTCTGCTCGGCGATGCGGCTCACGATGCCGACGAAGCGGTTGATGCTCTCGGCGGTGGCGTTGAGCTCGCGCACCTCCTCGGCGGCGCGGTCGACCGACTGGCGGATCTCGATGAGCAACGAACGGGCGCGCGCGATCTCGGCGCGCTTCTCGCGCGCCTGCCTCTCGATCTCGGCCGAGAGGTCGCTGACCTCCTCGGCGCCAGCGCGAACCTCGTGGGCGCGCTCGCGGACCGTCTGGAGCGCGGCATCGGCGTCGCGCAGCGACGAGACCTGCACCTCGGCGCCCTCGGTCACCTCGCTCATCGCCGTCGCCGTCTGGCTCGCCGCGAGCGAGATCTGCTCGGCCGCCGACGTGAGCTGGTGCGCCGACGTCGCGACCTCCTCGGAGGTGGCCGTCGCGACGCTCGTCATGCGCGAGAGCGACTTCGCGGTGCTGTTCATCGCGTCGGCGAGGTCGCGGAACTCGCCCGGCAGCTCATCGCCGGTGCGATGGTCGAGGCGGCCCTCGCTGAGCGCGCGGGCGTGGACGACGAGCTGCTCGAGCGGGTTCGAGATCGAGCGCACGGTGGTGACGACGATCGACACGCCGAAGATGATCGCCGCCGCGATGACCGTGAACAGCAGGCGCTGCCGCCGGGCGGAGGCCTCACGCAGCGACTCGGTCGTGCGGTCGACCTGGCGCGCGCGCATCTGGCTCAACCGCTCGATATCGACGGTGAGCTCGCGTTCGAGGTCGCGCACCGAGTCGGCACGCGCGTTCGCCGCGCCGAGTCGCCCGAGGTCACGAAGGCGGTGTGACTGGACGAGGCCGACCTCGAGGCGCGAGAGCTTCTCGTCGATCGAGGCGATGAGCCCGATCTCCGTCGACGTCAGCCCTTCGCTCGCGTTGAGCGCGCGCTGCGCCTGGTGCGCCTGCCACCCGAACGAGCGGAACGACTCGAGGTCGCTCGTCGCGCCGCCATCCAGGTAGCGGGCCGCCGCCGCGAGTTCCTGCGCGACGCTCGTGTTCAGCGTCGCCGTCAGCGCCGTCTCGCGCCGTACGCCCGAGAGCGTCCCGAGGATCTCCTCGCCGAAGTTCGCGATGGCGAAGTTGCCGACGATGCCCGCGATCAGGAGGAGCGCGACGATGACCGAGAACCCGAGGACGAGCCGGTTTCGGATGGAATCGAACCGCATGATCCTCACTGCCCACGCTCCGCCATCGCGAGCCGCCCGCGCGTCACGCGCGTCATCGCGAACGACTTGCCGACCGGGTCGCCCGTCGGGAGGAACGCGATCGAGCCGGTCACGCCGGGGAACGGACGCTCCGACGTCGTCGACGCGAGCCAATCGCGGACCTTGGCGCGGTCGGCGCCGACCTCATCGAGGGCCTTCGCGAGCAGGTACACGGCGTCGTACGCGAGCGCCGCGTTGCCATCGGGTTCGGCGAGGTACTTCGCGCGGAAGGCGTTCACGAACTTCTGCGCCTCGGGCCGCGGGTCGAGCGACGTGAACGGCGCGCCGACGAGCGCGCCCTCCGACGCCTCGACGTCGTTCGCGACGCTCGTCCAGCCGTCGCCGCCGAGGAAGTCCATGCCGGTGATGCCGAGTCGCTTCGCCTCGCGCAGGATCGCGACGCCTGAGCGGTCGGTGCCGGCCACGAAGACCAGGTCGGGGCGCTGTTCCTGCACCCAGGAGAGATGGATGTCGACGCCGGCGCCCGAGCCGTCGATCGGGTCGAAGAGGATGATCTCGCCCTTGAAGTTGCGGCGGAAGTTGTCGGCGAGGCCGCGGCCGTAGGCGTCGTTCTCGTAGAGGATCGCCGCGCGCTGCTTCCCGAGCCGTTCGGCGAAGCGCGCGAGGTCGACGCCGTTCGCCGAGTCGCTCGAGATCACGCGGAAGACCCAGGGCGAGATGCCGGTCAGCTCCGGCGACGACGCCGTCGTCGCGACCGCGGCGAGATTGCCGTCGTAGATCTTCGCCGCCGCGACCATCGCGCCCGAGTTCACATGGCCGACGACGGCCGAGATGCGGAGGTCGTCGATGAAGCCCTGCGCGACGGCGGCGGCGCGGGAGCCTTCCCCCTGGTCGTTCTGGAAGTCGATGTAGAGCCGCTTGCCGTCGATCCCGCCGGTGGCGTTGATCTCTTGCAGCGCGAGCTCGGCGCCGCGGCGGTTCGCCAGCCCGAACGCCTCATCGAAGGGTCCGGCCATGCCGAGCCGGTATTCGGTCGCGTCGTCGCCGCAGCCGGCGAGCGTCACGAGGAGGAAGGGCAGCAGGACACGACGACGCGGCGTCAACGCACGCTCCGGAAGGATCGAGGAAAGGCGCGGGGTGGGGCGAGTCCGCAGAGGATGACGACTCGGGGGACCGGTGAGGTCACCGCCGGCGAACTGCGTCAGTGACGCGCCTCACGCAACCGGCGCAGGGCGGCG
>CAYSAR010000326.1:0-2514 GCA_964428985.1 uncultured Gemmatimonadaceae bacterium
GCAGCGCATGCTCGGCTTCCCGTGGAGCCCGGCGCTCGTCGAACGCTCGTTCCGCGCCGCCGGCGGCACGCTCGCCGCCGCCGAGGTCGCGCTCGAGATGGGCGTCGCGATGAACCTCGCCGGCGGCACGCACCACGCGTTCGCGACGCACGGCGAGGGGTTCTGCGTCTTCAACGACGTCGCGATCGCGATCCGCTCGCTGCGCGCGCGCGGCCGCATCGCGCGCGCGGTCGTGATCGACCTCGACGTGCACCAAGGCAACGGCACGCACGACATCCTCGCGAGCGACATCGAGACGTTCACGTTCTCGATGCATGGGCGGCGGAACTACCCGTTCCACAAGGTCGCCGGCACGCTCGACGTCGAACTCGAGGACGGCACGGAGGACGGGGAATACCTCGACCGGCTCGAGGAGGCGCTTCCTGGCGTGCTCGCCGCCGCGCGGCCTGATCTGGCGTTCTACCTCGCCGGCGCCGACCCCCACGAAGGCGACGCGCTCGGCCGGCTCAAGCTCACCTTCGATGGGCTCCAGCGACGCGACGTCATGGTGATCGAGGCCTGTCGCGCGGTCGGCGTGCCGGTCGTCATCACGATCGCCGGTGGCTACGGCCGGGACGTCGACGATACCGTGCGCGTCCATGTGAACACGGCGCGCGTCGCGCGCGCCTTCCTCTAGACCCGACCACGGATGCCACCGATCCCGCCCCCGCAAGCCGAGGGCATGACGACCACGACGGGCGCACCGCTCCACTGGTGCCGGTACGCGCCGGCCGCGCCACGGAGCCGCATGCTCGTGCTGCACGGCGGCCCTGGCGCGTCACACGACTACCTGCTGCCGCAGATGCTCGAGCTCGCGCGCGACCGCGAGTGCTGGTTCTACGACCAACGCGGCGGCGGACGCAGCAAGTCCGACGACCGTGCGCCGATCACGTGGCAGGTCCACGTCGAGGATCTCGAACGCGTCGTGGCCGAGCTGGTGCCGGGACCGCTCACGCTCGTCGGCTACTCGTGGGGTGGGCTGCTCGCGCTGCTCTACCTGCGCGAGTCGCTCGCCGGGCGCGTCGGTCCGGTGCCCGAACGCATGATCCTGATCGACCCCGGACCGGTGACGCGGGCGTGGCGGAACGAGTTCGAGGCGGAGTTCGCACGGCGACAGGCTAGCCCTGCCGTGCAGGCGCTGCGCGACGAGCTCGCGGCGAGCGGCCTTCGCGAGCGCGACCCCGAGGCGCACAAGCAGCGCGCGTTCGAGATCAGCGTCGCCGGCTACTTCGCCGATCCGGCGAAGGCGAACGACCTTACGCCGTTCCGCGTCGCCGGTCGCGTGCAGCAGTCGGTGTGGGAGTCGATGGGCGACTACGACCTGCGCCGCGACCTCAAGGACGCGCGCGTGCCGGCGCTCGTCGTCCACGGCCGGCAGGACCCGATCCCCCTCGCGTCGTCGATGGCCCTCGCGACCACCCTCGCCGCCGAGACGCTCTGGCTGGATGGCTGCGGGCACGTGCCGTATGTTGAGCGGGGCGCTGAGCTCTTCGCGGCGGCCCGGACGTTCCTTGACGAAACCGAGTCCCTCGTGACCCCCTGACATGTCGACCCACGACGAGATCACCCAGCCACACATCGGGACGATCGAGCACGAGGGCCGCCGCTACAACGTGTCGGTGCGGGTCGTGTACGACGGCATCGAGTACGTCGGTCGTCTCTGGTTCGCCGACGAGTCGTGGGAGGACCTCGGGCTCCCCGACCGCGGCGCGCTGCCGGGCCGCACGCGCGACGAGGTGATCGCGCTCGCGAAGCGCCTCACGCCGAACGAGCTCGCGCGCCGCCACAAGCGCGCCCGCGCCGAGAAGCGCCGCTTCCTCGGCCTCCGCAAGCACACCGAGGAGATCCTCGCGAAGATCCGCTACCTGAACCAGGTCGCGATCTCGATGCGCGCCGGACTGCTCGACGTCGAAGGCGCGGCGCAGGAGATCGATCTCACGGAGAAGCAGTTGCATGTGTTGATCGACCACCTGTCGGAGCATGCGGGTAAGGAGGAATGATGAGCAGGTGGCAGATGGCAGGTGGCAGATGGCAGGTGAGGCGATGCGGGGCGCGCTAGCGGCATCATGATGTGAGCGCAGAGGGTGGTCTCCTGCCACCTGCCCTCTGCCCTCTGCTATCTTCAAGCGATGGACTCCCGCGCCGCCGCGCACCTGTTGCATGAGATCGTCGCGCTGCTCGAGTTGCAGGGGGAGGACCCGATGGTCCCCGCCCCCTACGCCGATGCGGCGCGGTCGCTCGCGGCGAATGACGTGCGGCCCCTCACCGAACTCCTCGCCCGCGACCGGCGCCGCTTCGCGCCCGAGGTCGTCGAGGTCCTCGAGGACCTGAAGGAGACCGGCGAGTCGACGCTGCTCGACCAGCTGCGCGAGTCGACGCCCGAGGGGCTCTTCGAGATGATGCGCGTGCCGGGACTCGGGCCCTCGCGCATCCGCCGCATCCACGAAGGGCTGGGCATCGACACGCTGCAGGAAC
>CAYSAR010000327.1:0-2506 GCA_964428985.1 uncultured Gemmatimonadaceae bacterium
CCGGTGAATGGCCGAGCCCGCCGTTCGCGAGCCGCTGGTAGAGGTGCGACCGATGCGCCTCGCGCAGCCCCTCGCCGCGCCGCTTCCGCGCGACGAGGGTGGCCGCCGCGTCGAGGAAGATCGGCGTCAGCGGGGCGAACGTGGCCGTGAACGCGAAGCGGCCCTCGGCCGCGACGAGCGCCCCGAGCACGACGCAGGACGCCCCGAGCGCCCCCGAGCCGACATCGCCGAGGAAGATCTTCGCCGGCGCCCAGTTCCAGAGGAGGAAGCCCGCGCAGGCGCCGGCGAGCGTGTAGCCGAGCGTGGCCGCGGCGGTGTCGCTGCCGGTCGAGGCGAAGGCGCAGTGTACCGCGAAGACCAACGCCTGGAGCGCGATGAGCCCATCGATGCCGTCGATGAAGTTCACGACGTTCACCGACGAGACGACCCAGAAGATCCACCAGCCGACGAGCAGCGCGAACGGCCATCCCGGCGCTGGGACGAGCAACGCGAGCGGCAGGATCAACGCGCCGGTCGCGATGTGGGCCAAGAGCCGCGGACCGACGGGCAAGCCGCCATGGTCATCGCGCCACCCGACGAAGGCGGTGAGGACGACGCCGACGAGCGCGAGCGCGAACTCCCAGCCGAACGCGACGCCGGCGCTCGCGGCGAGCGTGAGGCCCGCCGCGATGCCGATGAGGAGGCCGAGCCCGCCGCCGCGCGGCGTCGGCGTGCTGTGGCTGCTCCGTTCGTTGGGGACGTCGACGAGGCCGCGCCGGCGGGCGCGTGCGAAGACGATGCCGGTCGCGAGCGCGGCCCCGATCGCGCTCACCGAGAAGAGCATCGGCGAGGTCATCGCGCGGCCTGCCACGCGTCGACCATCTCGCGGATGCCGTCATCGACGCGCTGCGGCGGCGTCCATGCGAGCGTACGCATGATCAAGGAGGGATCGACGCGGAACGACCCGACGAGCCGGTCGCCTTCGGCGCGCTTGCCGACGAGCGCGAGCCCCGTGCGGAGCAGCGTCCCCGGCACCGGCAACAGGCGTGGCCGCAGGCCCATCGCGTTCGCGATGCGTCGCACGAGATCGGAGGTCGAGAGGTCGTCAGCATCGCTCACGAGGAATCGGCGTCCCGCTGCGTCGGCATGCGTGAGACAGCGGATGATGGCGTCACAGAGATTCGCGAGCGAGATGAGGCTGCGGCGGTTGTCGATCGAACCGAGCGGCAGGGGCCAGCGCGCCGAGCGCTGCGCGAGGCGCAGGAGCCGCCGCAGGTTGCCCTTCACGTCCGGTCCATAGACGAGCGGCGGACGCAGGATCGTCCACGCGATCGGATCGCCGACCGCTGCCACGACCTCCTCGGCGGCGAGCTTGCTGCGCGCATAGGCGTCCTCGGGCGCAGGGGCGTCTTGCTCGGTGTACGGCGTCGGCCGGCCTTCCCCCTGCACCTTCGCCGAACTCAAGAAGAGGAAGCGCGTCGCGCCGACCGAACGCGCCGCCTCGAGCACGCTCCGGGTCAGCCCGACGTTCGCGCGACTGTGCGCATCGTCCGCTTCGCTCGCCTCCTCGTTCATCATGTGGACGCGCGCGGCGAGATGGACGACCGCCTCGCTGCCCGAGAGCGCGGCGGCCAATGCGGCGGTGTCCTCGAGCGATCCGACCCGCGCGGTCCGGTGCGCGTGGGGGACCGCCGCGCTCTGGCGCGTGACGGCGAGCGGCTCGTGGCCAGCGCGCGCGAGCGACTCGACGAGCCGGCGCCCGACGAACCCGCCTGCCCCGGTGACGGCGACCCTCATGCCGACGTGGGGGAACAAGTGGTCGCGCACGACGTACGGAAGGCTGGCGCCGAACGGCGGCCGACTTGACCGGCCCGATGCTTCCCGGCACTGCGCATCGTCATGTAGGACAAGGAGTAGGCGCCGAGAACGGCGTTTCGACGGACGAGTTGTGACCTAGGCCACTACCAAGCTTCGTGTCGGAACGATAACGTCTGCGCCAAGCGCGATGCAGACCACCACACCTCACTGAATGCGCAACCGCCACTTCGTCCTGATCGACATCCTGGGGCTCATCTGCGTCCCCTTCGTGGTGCTCGTCGTCCGGTTCGAGGGGGTCGACTGGCCAGCCGGCTATGCCAGCGTCGCGCTCGTCTTCGCGCTCGTCTCGCTCCCCATCCGCATCTACATCGCTTGGGTCACGGGACTCTACCGCTGCCTCTGGCGCCACGCGAGCATCGTCGAACTCGAACGGATCCTCATCGCCGGCGCGGTCAGTGCGGCGGCGAACTTCCTGCTCGGCGCGTTGATCCTGAAGGGCATCGGCATCGTGCCGTACCGCATGCCCTACGTCGCGCTCGTGCTCGACGGCTTGCTCTCGCTGATCATCCTCGCGTTGCCGCGCCTCGCCGTGCGCTACGTCGCCGCGCGGCGCTATCGCGAGATGGGCGGTCCGCGCACGCTCGTCGTCGGCGCGGGCTCGGCCGGCCAGCTCATCGCGCGCGAGGCGCTCGCGTCGGCGCGCGCGCAG
>CAYSAR010000328.1:0-2496 GCA_964428985.1 uncultured Gemmatimonadaceae bacterium
CGACCGGCATGGGTGAACCGGCGCTGCCTCCGGTCGTCCCGGCGCTCACGAACGCGATCTTCGCCGCGACCGGGAAGCGGATCCGGTCGCTGCCCCTCAGCAAGCACGACCTCAGCTGGAGCTGATGCGGTGAAGAAGTGGCTCGAGACGCGGCAGGTGCTCGCCCAGGCCGCCGCGTGCCATCGCGACGGCGTGCCGGCGGCACTCGCGACGGTCGTGCGCGTGCGCGGCTCCGCCTACCGCCACGAGGGCGCGAAGCTCCTCGTCACGCACGATGGCCGTGGCGCCGGCAACGTGAGCGGCGGATGCCTCGAGGAGGACGTACGCGAGGTCGCGCAGCGCGTGATCCGTACGGGCACGCCCGAGCGTCGCTCCTACTGCGGCGGGACGAACGAGGTCGCGGCGTGGGACCTTGGCGTCGGTTGCGAGGGCGAGGTGGACATCCTCATCGAGCCGGTGCGGGACGACTTCACGCCCGAGCGCGCGTTGATCGAGGCCGAGGTGCCGTTCCTGATCGTCACCGGGATCGATGACGGCACGCGACTCGCCGTGACGGGCGCCGAGGCGGCCGACTGGGCCGCCGGCGACCGTTCACAACTCGTCGAGCGCGCCGGCACCACGTACTTCGTCGATGCGCTCGTGCCGCCGCCGCGCCTGCTCATCGTCAGCGCCGGCGACGATGCCCGACATCTCGCCCGTCTCGCCGATGACGTCGGCTTCCGCGTCGTCGTCGCCGATCGCCGGCCGGGGCTCCTCGCGCCCGACCGGTTCCCGCCGACCGTACGACCCGTGGAGACCGATGCCGCGCGACTCGCTGAACGCGTCGTGCTCGACGACGCGAGCTACGCGGTCGTGATGACGCACCACTTCGCCGATGACACCGAGTACCTGCGCGCGCTGCTGCGCAGCCCGGTCCGCTACATCGGCATGCTCGGGCCGCGGCAGCGTACCGAGCGCATCCTCGGCATCCTGCGCGACGCGGGCCCGGTCGATGAGTCGCGGGTGTATGGGCCGGTCGGGCTCGACATCGGCACCGACGGCGCGGAGCAGGTCGCGCTCTCGATCCTCGCCGAGATCCTCGCGGTGCGCAGCGGTCGCGGCGCGCGATCGCTGCGCGAGCGCGCGGTGCCGATCCATGCCGCCGGGTGAGACGATCCGCGTCGCGGGCATCGTGCTCGCGGCCGGCGCATCGCGTCGCATGGGCGACGCGGGGAACAAGATGCTGCTCGACGTCGACGGCGAGCCGATGGTGCGGCGCGCCGTCCGTCGTGCGCTCGAGGCCGGGCTCTCGCCGGTCATCGTCGTGCTCGGGCGCGACGCCGCGCGCGTGCGAGGCGCGCTCGCCGGCCTCGATGTCTCGTTCGCCGAGAACCCGGAGTTCACCGGCCCGACGAGTGGCTCGTTGCATGCGGGACTGCGCGCCCTCGACGCGGGCGTCGACGCCGCCGTCGTGATGCTCGGCGACATGGTGCACGTGACGCGCGAGATGCTCACGATGCTCGTCGAGGCCGCGCATGGCACATCGGCGCCCCTCGCGGTGTCTCGATACGGGGAGGAGCGCGTCTTCGCGCCGCCGCTGCTCTTCCGCCGCCCGCTCTGGGGCGAGTTGCTCGCATGGCACGGCGAGGGTTGCGGCAAGGCGGTCGTGCAGGCACATCGGGCTGAGGCGTACATGGTCGACTGGCCGGCCGCGGCGCTCAGCGACATCGACACCCCGGCGGACTACGAGAGGATCGGCAGATGACGATGAAAGGCGTGCTGGTCGCGACGGTCGCGCTCGTGGCGGTGGGGGTGCCGGCGGCGGGCCGGCATGCCATGCGACCGGCGGTCCCGCTCCCCGAGCGCCTCGCCGACTCGACCTACTGGCGCCTCGTGACGGAGCTCTCGGAGCCCGGTGGCCACTTCCGTTCGGACAACTTCGTCTCGAACGAGGGCGAACTGCAGTACGTGATCCCCGATCTCCAGCGCACGGTGCCAAAGCGACGCGCCTACATCGGCGTCGGCCCCGAGCAGAACCTCACGTATATCGCGGCGCTCGAGCCCGCGATCGTCTTCATCGTCGACATCCGGCGGCAGAACCTCGTGCATCACCTGATGTTCAAGGCGCTCATGGAGACGTCGCCGGATCGGGCGACGTACGTGTCGCGCCTGCTCTCGCGTCCGGCGCCGGCCGGCCTCGACACGGCGGCGACGGTCGTCCAACTGTTCAACGCGATGATGCTCGTGCCTCCCGACACGGCGATGTACCGCCGCACGCTGCGCGAGATCGGCGAGCACCTGACGATCACGCACGGCTTCGGGCTCACCGAGGCCGACGCCGAGGGACTCCGGTACATCTTCGGCGCGTTCGCCGAGGCCGGCGCGTCGCTCACCTACTCGTGGGGCCAGATGAACAACCGGCGCTTCGGTGGGTGGATGCCGACGCTGGCCGAGATGATGACCGAGACCGACGCCGACGGCGTCCACCGCGCGTACCTCGCGAACGAGGCGAACTAC
>CAYSAR010000329.1:0-2495 GCA_964428985.1 uncultured Gemmatimonadaceae bacterium
CGGCTTGCCGGCGCCCGCGCCACGGCGCACGCCGCGCTCGCGCACGAGACCGTCGCGCTCGAGCGTCGTGAGATGCGAGCGGATCGCGTTGTCCGTCACGCCCATCTCGCGCGCGATCTCGTCGACCGTGCGCGGCCCGCGTCTCAGGATGAGCACGACGCGTCCCCGGGTCGACTCGAAGAAGCGCCCGCCCAGTTCGGGTCTGGTCATTCAGGACCTCCACATGTCCCAGTTGCTGCCTTCAATCTATATGTCCCTTCGCATTTTAGCTAATAGTCAACATTTTCCTTGACATATTGTGAGAAGTGTGGTACTCATGGGGAGCGTTCATACCTCACCAGGAGATTGCCATGAAGGCGCTGCTCCCCCTCACTGCTCTCGCGTTCGCGGCCGCCGCGATCGCGCCGACCCCCGCCCTCGCCCAGGACGACCCGACGATCGTCGCGATCTTCGACGCGGCGAACACCGCTGACATCGAGACCGGCAAGCTCGCAATGGAGCGCGGCCAGTCGAAGGAGGTCCGCGATTTCGGCGCGATGCTCGTGCGCGACCACGAGATGGTGCGCCAGATGGGGCGCGACCTCGCGAAGAAGCTCGGCCTCACGCCGACGCCCCCGAAGCCTGACGAGGGGAAGGTCGCGCACGAAGCGGCGATGAAGCGCCTTCGGACCGTCCCCGCCGCCGACTTCGACCGGGAGTTCCTCCGTCACGAGGCCGCGTTCCATCAGTCGGTGATCGATGCGATCAACACGACGCTCCTCCCGGCGATCGACAACGCCGAGCTGAAGGCGCTCGTCGAGAAGGTCGCGCCAGCGTTCGAGGGACATCGCCTCGCCGCGGTGCGGATGGAGCAGAAGCTCCCAGCGAGGTAGCATCGCCCGACGCGACATCGCGCGGCGGGCGCGATGGCTACTCGTTCGCCTTCATGAACTCCGCGCGCAACGTCGCCATCATCTCGCCGCGCTTGTCGTAGAGCCGCTTGAGCTTCCGCGGCTTCCGCTTTGCGAGCGCATAGCTCGTGATGATCGGCAGCGCGATCGTCGAGTCGAGGTAGCAGACGACGGCGTCGGGGAGCCGGTCGGGATCGATCTTCCCCCAGCTCACCGCTTCGGCCGGCGTCGCGCCGGAGAGGCCGCCGGTGTCGGGGCGTGCATCGGTGACCTGGAGGAAGAAGTCGTGCCCCTTCTCGTCGATGCCGAGCACTTCCTGGATCTGCGGCTCGGTCTGCAGCGCGAAGTTCTTCGGCGACCCGCCGCCGGCGATGAACACCGCGCTGCGTCCGCCGGCGCGCTTCGCGTGCAGCACGATCGACGCCGTCTCGTTCACGTCCAGGTTCGGATCGAGCACGCAGGTGCCGCCTTCGAGCGCGAGCGCCGCGATGTTCATGCCGATGCTCGAGTCGCCCGGTGACGACGTGTAGATCGGCACGCCGCAGCGGTACGCCGCCGCGAGCAGCGACTTCTGCGGGATGCCGAGCGCCTTCTCGCGCTCGACGAGATACTTGCCGCAGAGGTGATGGAACTCAGCGCTCGACATCGAGCGCTGGAACTCCGGCGCGCGGATGATCTTGCGGAAGAACGCGTCCGTGCTGAGCAGCACGTCGTAGTCGAAGAAGACGTCGTAGATGCGCACGACGCCCTCCTCGCGCAGCTGCGTGTCGCTCGCCTGTGGGCTGCCGCGATGCATCGAGAGCCCGAGCCCGAAGTGCGTGTCGTGGTAGAGGTTCGCGCCGGTCGAGATGATCCAGTCGACGAACCCGGCCTCCATGAGCGGGATGATCGTGCTCATGCCGAGTCCGGCCGGCGTGAGCGCGCCGGTGAGCGTCATGCCGACCGTCACCTCGCGCTGGAGCATGAGCTCGGTGAACAGCCCGCACGCCTCGCGCAGACGTCCCGAGTTGTAGCTCTGGAACGTGCCGTCGACGAGATCGACGACGCTCTCGGAGCCATCCAGCTTGCGCGGCGCGATCTTCTTTCCGCGCAGCAGCGGGCTCGCGGCCTTCGTGCCGACCTTGTGGCTGCGTGCCTCCCGCTGCTCGGCGGCGCGCTTCTGCGCGGCCTTGTCGCCGGCGGCACTCGCGCGCGAGGCGGCCTTCGCCGCGGCGAGCGCCTTCGCGTCGGCCTTGCCCGCCTTGATCGTCGACGCGTCCTGGCGATGGTCGTCGACGCGCCGACCCGTGCCGTGGCGCGACGCCTTGAATCCGCCGCGCGGACGGCCGCTCGCTTCCTTCTTCCGTGCCGAGGCCATCTATGCCTTCTCCTTCGACTGCCAGTAGGCGCGCGCGGTCTTGAGCTGGAGCTCGTACGCCTCGACCACCACGCGCGCGGCTTCCGCCGGGTCGTCGGTCACGACCATCAGGTCCATGTCCCCGGGCGAGATCTTCCGCTCGGCGAGCACCCGGCTCCGTATCCAACGCACGAGACCCGCCCAGTAGTGCGTGCCGAACAGCACGACCGGGAACTGCGAGATCTTCCCCGTCTGGATCAGCGTCAGCG
>CAYSAR010000330.1:0-2492 GCA_964428985.1 uncultured Gemmatimonadaceae bacterium
CATGATGAATATTCGATTAACTGCCCCTTCGACCGAACATTGCGGCCTGCCGCTGCCACCCCCACACTTGAGGACATGATGACCTCCCCTCGCTTCCTCGGCGCGCTGGCCTGCGCCTCCCTGCTTGCGGTCCCGAGTGGCGCCCAGGAGGCGCCGGCCGCGAGCGGCCCGAAGGTCGGGGACATGGCGCCCGACTTCACGCTCCCCGCAGCGACGAAGGCGGGGGTGCAGGCCACGCCGATCCGCCTCTCCGACCTTCGCGGTCAGGTCGTCGTGCTCGCGTTCTTCCCGCGCGCGCGGACGAGCGGCTGCACCGCCCAGATGGAGTCGTATCGCGACCAGTACGCGACCCTCTTCAACGGCGGCAAGGGCGTGACCGTGCTCGGCATCAGCACCGACGCCGACACGACGCTCGCGGCGTGGGCCCGCGAGAAGGATTTCCCGGTGACGTTCGTGAGCGACAAGTCGGGCGAGGCGGGGACGCCGTACGACGTGATGTTCGATCGCGCCGGCGTGAAGTTCATGCGACGCGTGCTGTACGTGATCGGACCCGACGGGCGCGTCGCGCATGTCATGCGGCCGTTCCGCGAACTCTCGGCTGACGCCTACGTCGAGCTCGGCAACGCGGTGAAGAAGGCGGCGTCCGGGAGCTGAGCGCCGTGGCCGCGCGGGACCTCGTCGCGGACCTGCTCGGGATGTACGACGCGGCGCTCGCGGCCGCGGACCCGGCGCGGGTCGTGCGCGAGGGACTCGCGGCGCGCGAGGTGGTGCTCGAACTCGGCCGCGACCGGCCACACTGGATCGTCGCACTCGGCAAGGCCGCTCCCGCGATGGCGGGGGCGGCCGTCGCGCATTGTGAGGGCGCGGGCTTCCACGTCGCGGGCGGATTGGTCATCGCCGCGAGCGACGTGCCCAGCCCGCACGCGCGCATCGACGTGGTCGTCGGGGATCATCCCGTGCCCGGCGTGCGGTCGCACCACGCGGCGGAGCGACTCGCCGCGCTCACCGAACGCGTGAGCCGCGACGACGTCGTGATCCTACTCGTCTCCGGCGGCACGTCGAGCCTCGTCGGCGCGCCGATCGACGGCGTGCGCGCCGAGGATCTCGCGTCGTTGCATGCCTTGCTGCTCGGCGCCGGGGTCCCGATCTCGCGCGTCAATGCCGTGCGCAAGCGCTTCTCGCGGTGGGGCGCCGGGCGGCTCGCCGTCGCGCTCGCGTGCGCGCGCGTCATCCCGATCGTCCTCGCCGACGTGCCGAACGAGGATCCGGCGATGGTGGGCTCGGGGCCCGTCTCGCCCGACGCGCTCGAGGCACGTCATGTCGAACGGATCCTGCGCGAGGCGGGCGTCGCCGTGCAGGTCCCGCTCTCGGTCGCCTCGGCGATCGGCGCGATGCGCGCCGGCGCGATGCCCGAGACGCCGAAGGCGGGCAGTCGCTCCTTCGCGCAGGTCGAGGAACCGTTCGTCGTCGGCAACACGGCCGCGCTCGAGGCGATCGCCGCGCGCGCGAAGGCGGGCGGCTTCGACCCCGTGCTCCTCTCGCGCACGCTGCTCAGCGGTGACGCGACCGCGGCCGGACGCATCATCGCGCATTCCTTGAAGCGCGCCGCTCGCAACGCCTGCCTCGTGTGGGGTGGCGAGACGACGGTGCGACTCCCCGCCGACCACGGGCTCGGTGGTCGCTGCCAGCAACTCGCGCTCGCGGCCGCCGAGGTGCTCGCCGACGCGCGCGTCGATGGCTGCTGGGTGCTCGCCGCCGGCACCGATGGTCAGGACGGGCTCGCCCCGGCGGCCGGCGCGATCGTGAACGGCGACACCTGGGGCGCGAGCGCCACGGCCGGCGCGGCTCCGACGCGCGCGCTCGCGCGCTGCGACGCGTATGCCGCGCTCGCCGCCGCCGATGCGATCATCCCCGCGCGCGCGACGGGAACCAACGTCATGGACGTGGTGGTGGCGATACGCGCCTGACTCGGTGAGATTCCGCGCATGCCCCATCGCAAGCGCGAACCGTTCACCGTCGGCATCGTGCAGGACGGCGTCGCCGACACGCTCGAGTCGACCCTCACCGCGTCGATCGCGCGCGTGCGCGAGGCGCATGCGAAGGGTGCGCAGATCATCTGCCTCAAGGAGCTCTTCAACGCGCCGTACTTCTGCAAGAAGCTCGACGCGTCGAACTTCGATCTCGCCGAGCCGGTGACCGGTCCGACGGTGACGGCGATGCGCGGGCTCGCGAAGGAGCTCCAGGTCGTCATCGTCGCGCCGTTCTATGAGAAGCAGGCTCCGGGCGTCTATCGCAACAGCGCCGCCGTCATCGACGCCGACGGCACGCTGCTCGGGCTCTTCCGCAAGATGCACATCCCGCACGACCCGCTCTTCGAGGAGAAGTACTATTTCGCTCCCGGCGAGTCCTCGGAACCGTCGCAGCCGAAGGGCGCGCCGGGGCCGTACGCGGAGTCGGGCGGCTTCATGACTTGGCAGACGCGCTACGCGACG
>CAYSAR010000331.1:0-2473 GCA_964428985.1 uncultured Gemmatimonadaceae bacterium
GTCGTGGCGCAGGCGCCGGCGGCCGCGCCGGTCGACAGCGCGGGGATCCGCGCGGCGAACGCGGCGCAGGCGATCGCGACGCGCGCGCGCGCGACGGTCGACAGCATCGCGCTCGCGCGCGCCTCGGACCCGCGCCGGCTCTCGCTCTACCGCGGCTCGAACGGCTGGCGCCCCTCGTCGGTCATGCCGGTCGCGGACGACCGCTCGGTCTCGGTGGCATCGCTGCTCGACAGCGCGACGCTCGCGCTTCCCGACGACGCGTCGTTCACGGACGAACGGTATCGCGGATCGCTGCGCCCGGAGTACGTCATGCGGCCGCAGGTCGGCTACGCGCAGGACAACTTCGGCCGCGGCGTGTACGGCGCGACGGCGGTCGTGCTCACCGACCTCGTCGGCGACCGACGCCTCACGCTCGCCGGCGGCATCAACGGGCGCGTGAGCGAGGCACAGATCTACGCCGAGTACGCGCGCCTCGGCGGACGCCGGCAGTACGCGTTCGGGCTCTCGCACCAGCCGCAGTTCTTCCTGACCGACTATCGCCAGCTCGACGCCGGCGGCGGCTTCTTCCTGCAACAGCAGGTGATCACGCGCTACATCCAGCGCACCGTGTTCGCGACCGGCATGCATCCGCTGAACCGGTTCTCGCGCTTCGAGTTCGGGACGGGGCTCACGAACCTCGATCGCGCGAACATGTTCATCAGCCAGGGCCTCGACGGGAACACCGGGTTCACGACCGGATGGTTCATCGACTCGATCGCCGGCATCGGACCGTTGAACTACGCGTCGCCGTTCGTCGCCTACGTCTCCGACAACGCGCTCTTCGGCGCGACCGGCGGCATCTATGGCCGTCGGTTCCGCTTCCAGGTCGAGCAGATCGCCGGCAACGTGAACTGGACGCAGTACACGGTCGACTATCGTCGGTACGACGCGATCCTCTTCAATTTCCTGACGTTCGCGTCGCGCCTCGCGGCGCATGTCTCGGTCGGCCCCGACGAGACGGAGTTCCCGAAGTACATCGGCCGTCCCGACTTCATCCGCGGGTATGACCGCGAGTTCTACGAGTCGGCCGACTGCGGCACGTCGACCGCCGACCCGACGCTCTGCTCGGCCGAGCAGCTGCTGGGTAGCCGCGTCGCGTACGCGAACTTCGAGTTGCGGTTCCCGCTCGTGCGTCGCTTCGACCTCGGGCTGCTGCCGATCGGGCTGCCGCCGGTCGACGGCCTCGTGTTCTATGATTTCGGCATGGCGTGGTCGCGCGGGCAGAACGTGCATCTGACGCGGCCGGACGACTATGACTTCGTGACGGACCGGTATCCGCTGCGCAGCTACGGCCTCGGCATCCGCCTCAACCTCTTCAACTTCGCGATGATCCGGTGGGACTACTCGGTCCCGCGGGACGCGGCGTTCAAGCGCGGCTACTGGTTCTGGACGCTCGGGCAGTCGTTCTGAGCCGTTCGCCGGGGTAGATTCCTCGGGTGCGCGCTCGCGTCTTCCTTCCCTGCCTCCTCGTCGCCGCGGCGTGCGTCGCCTGCGGCGACACGCCGCGCGTGGCCGGATCGGCGCCGAGCGGCATCGGCCCCGACGCCGTGCTGCTGCGCGTCCCGAGCGACGGTGGCGTCGCGCAGGCGTTCCGCCTCGGCAGCGACAGCGTGCTCTGGGAGTCGCGCGAACGGACGCCGGCGACGAGCGAGCTGCTCGGCTTCGATGACTTCCAGGGCGTGCTGCTCGGCGCGGGTCGCGATGGGCGCGTCTACAGCGTCGACCTGCGACTTGGGAGCGTCACGCCGTTGAGCTCCGAGCGGCTCGGCTCGGAACTCAAGGCCGAGGGCGGCGCCGTCTTCGGGCTCGATGACCAGGGTCGCGTGCTGCGTCTGACGCAAGTCGCCGCCTGGAGCTGGAATCCCCGCGGCGGCGCCGATGAGCTCGTGCCGAACCCCGACGGTTCGCTGATGCTGCTCGCCTCGGCGAAGGGACGCACGCAGGTGCGCCGCCTGATCCCGCCCGAACCCCGCGTGCTCGACTCGACGTCGCTGCCGGCGGCGCGCCATGTCGTGCGCACGAGCATCGGTGACCGCGTCTGGTTCGACACCGACAGCGGGCTCATCGCGCTGCGCGCGCGCGAGCTCACGCGCGCGCTCACGGTGCGACTGCGCGACTCGGTCGTCGCGATGGCGGCGACGCCCAGCGGCGACCGTCTCTATGTCGCGACGCAGAAGCCGGAGCTCCGCATCATCGACCGCTTCGCCGAGGGCGAGCGCGGGGCGATCGAGCTGCCACAGCCGGCGACGGCGCTGCGCATGGATCCCGACGGACACTACGTGCTCGCGAAGCCCGCGACGGGCGACTCCGTGTACGTCGTCTCGATCGGCACCGGGCACGTCGTGTCGACGTTCCGCTCGGTCTGGCGCACCGACCTGCCGCTCGTCACCCCCGAGGGGGGCGTGATGCTCTCGTTCGGTCGCGACGCCGTGCT
>CAYSAR010000332.1:0-2470 GCA_964428985.1 uncultured Gemmatimonadaceae bacterium
ATCGGCGAGGAGAAGATCGAGGCCCTGAACGCGCTCATGCAGATGGGCACCGACCAGGCCGTGCCGATTCTCAAGCGCGTGCTCGAGCGGCGCGACCGCTGTTCGGAGGTGCTGCGTCGCAAGGCGGTGTTCATCATCTCGCAGAAGCGCACCGACGAGGTCGTCGACATCCTCGTGAACGCCGCGAAGACGGACCCCGACACCGAGGTGCGCAAGCAGGCGGTGTTCTGGCTCTCGCAGACGCGCAGCGAGCGCGCGGTCGAGGTGCTCGAGCAGATGCTGCTCAGCGACCCGGCGAACCAGGAGTTGCAGGAGCAGGCGCTCTTCTCGATCGCGCAGCATCGCTCGGAGCGGTCGACGCGCATCCTCCGCGACTTCACGCGCCGCCGCGACATCCCGTCGAAGCTGCGCGAGGACGCGATCTTCTGGCTCGGCCAGCGTCGCGATGACGAGAGCCAGCAGTTCCTGCGCGAGATCTTCCCGACGCTCGAGACGAAGGAGCTGCGCGAGAAGGTGCTGTTCTCGGTCGCGCAGCGGCGGTCGCCCGAGACGTCGCGGTGGCTCATGGCGCGCGCGAAGGACCGTCAGCTCGATGCCGACCTGCGCAAGTCGGCGCTCTTCTGGGCGGGGCAGAGCGGCGCGCAGGTGAGCGATCTCGCCGACGTCTATGACACGGCCGGCGACGACATCGAGCTGCGCAAGCAGGTGATCTTCGTGCTCTCGCAGCGGCGTCGCGACAGCGCGGCGATGGACAAGCTCGTCGACATCGCGCAGAAGGAGCGGGATCCCGAGCTGCGCCGCCAGGCGATTTTCTGGATCGGTCAGTCGAACGATCCGCGTGCCGCGAAGCTCATCGAGGACATCATCAACAAGCCGGAGTGACCGGCGCGGCCGGGAGACGACCATGACGAAGCCAGGGATGATGGAACGGTCGATGCGCCTCGCCGCGATGGCGATCGCGCTCGCGGCGACGGGGAGCACGGCGCTCGCGCAGTCGATCGCCTCGCGCATCGCGAGCGTGCGCGACGGCACGGTGCGGTTCGAGTACCCGGCGAGGGAAGGCGTCTGCGGCAACGGTCGCGGGAACATCTCGATCCGGACGAACCGCGGCACGTCGACCTACACGTCGTCGCGCCGTGCCCGGGAGTGGGAGGACGAGTGCGAGCCCGGTCCGGTGCGCATCGCGCTCGACGTCGCCCGGGGTGAGGTGACGGACGTGCGGGCGTACGTCGGCGGCCGCTGGCGAGGCGACGCCGATCTTGACCTCGGGACCGTCGCCGCGAAGGATGCGAGCGACTTCCTGCTCGGCCTCGCCGCGCGCAGCGACGCGCAGCCGGCGAAGGAGGCGATCTTCCCCGCGACGATCGCCGAGGGCGTGACGGTGTGGCCGCAGCTGTTGCGGATCGCGAAGGACACCGACCGTCCGCGTGACGTGCGCAATGGCGCGATCTTCTGGGTGAGCCAGGCCGCCGGCGAGGCGGCGACGCAGGGTCTCCAGGAGATCATCGATGACCCGAGTGGCGACCGCGAGGTCCGCAAGAGCGCGGTCTTCTCGATGTCGCAGCGGCCGAAGGACGAGTCGGTACCGGCCCTGATCCGCATCGCCAAGGCGCACAAGGATCCGGAGATCAGGCGGACGGCGATCTTCTGGCTGGGGCAGTCACGGGATGCACGGGCGTTGGCGTACTTCGAGGAAGTTCTGAATCCCTAGTTGCGATGGTGCGAGAAGAGAGAGGAGGGAAGGAGCCCGGCGACGCGAGTCGCGGGGAATGACGCAGGGTGCTCGGTGCGAGGCCCCGCATCCTTCCTCGCATTCTGCACCTCTCGTCATTCCCCGCGACTCGCGTCGCCGGGTTCCTTCTTCAGTCTCTCTTCCAGCATCATCACAGGGAGAGCTGATCTCCCCGCGGATGCGAGACCGCATGACACGCCCGGCACCTCGCCTCGTACGCTTCCGCTCCCCCGACCATCACCGTCGGTGAATCGTAGGCTGCGGGCTGGCCGTCGATGAGCCGCTGGTTGCGGCTCGCGGGGGCGCCGCAAAGGACGCAGATCGCGTGGAGCTTGTCGACGACCTCGGCCACGCAGAGCAATTGCGGCATCGGGCCGAACGGCTCGCCGCGGAAGTCGGTGTCGGTGCCGGCGAGAATCACGCGGCGGCCGCGCAGCGCGAGGTCGCTCGCGAGGCGCACGATCCCGTCGTCGAGGAACTGCACCTCGTCGACGGCGATGACCTGCGCCATCGGGTCGAGGCGGAGTCGGATCTGCTCGGAGGAGTCGACCGGGACCGCCTCGATCGTGCGGCCGTCATGGCTGCCCACCGCGAAGACGCCGCCGGCATAGCGGTCGTCGAGGTGCGACTTGAAGACCTGCACCCGCTTCTTCGCGATGATCGACCGGCGCACGCGGCGCATGAGCTCCTCGCTCTTGCCGCTGAACATCACGCCGGCGATGACCTCGATCCAGCCGC
>CAYSAR010000333.1:0-2458 GCA_964428985.1 uncultured Gemmatimonadaceae bacterium
CCGTCCTGCTGGCAGCTCTGGCTCAAGCAGCAGACGATGCTGATCAACCATTACGGGCTCAACGTGATGGACCCGCAGGCACGGCAGTTCCTCACGCGCAACATGGAAGCGTTCCTCTTCCGCGCGGGGCAACAGGACGAGGTGGATACCTCGAAACAGGGGACGATCACGCACTAGCGGGGCGCGCCGTGGATCCGATCGACGGAGCGGTGCGCGGCGTCGCGTGCTCCATCGACATCGCGTGTCTCTCGCTCGAGGGGCGGCGATTGCTGCGGCTCGAACGCGCGCGCGACGCCGAACTCCCGTGGCTCCCGCTCTCCCCTTCCGCGTCGCTCGAGGCGACGGTGAAGGGCATCGCGATCGCGTCCGTCGGCCGTGCTCCGACCTGGCAGGCGCCGTTGGGAGGGTTCGACCAAGGCGCACATCCCTCGCGTGCGGACATCTCGATCGCGTATGTCACGGTCGTCCCCACGGGCACTGCGGCGCGCGACGGCCATGAATGGGTGCCCGCGACCGAGACCGACGGTCTGCGCGCGCGACAGGCGGGGATCGCGATCGCGGCGTTGAGCGAGCTGCGCCTTCGCGCATCGCTCGAGCCCATCGCGTTCCAGCTACTGCCGCCCAAGTTCACGCTGTCGGAGCTCCAGCGCACCTACGAAGTGCTGCTACGACGCAAGCTCCACAAGGCGAGCTTCCGGCGCGCGCTGAATGCCGCGAACCTCATCGCGGAAACTGGGGAGTATCGCACCGCCGGACGTGGCCGACCGGCCCTACTTTATCGCCACGCCCCGCGGCGCTCGTCCGCTCGCCGGCGACCCCTGCCCTTCGACCTCCTCGCCTGAGCGCACGATCGCGACAGGAATGTGACAGGGACTGTCTTCGCCGAGGAACCTTTTGGTTGCATTGTGTACCTAAGAGCAAGGAGGAGTGGATGCTCGGGTACCTCGATTCCCTCATCGCTGCGCTCAGTGATCGCGAGACGCCGGAGATTGACCGGCTGCTCGCGCATCCGCTCGCCCGCATCCTCCCGGCGGAGGCGCGGCGCGAGGCCGAGACGTTCCGCGATGGCACGGTGGATGACGTCGCGACGCCGCTCCGCGCGCACCAGCTCCGCCACCAGACTGCCGAGCTGCTTCGCGCCAGCACGCTGCCGGCGCCTCAGCCGCTGATGCCGCCGCCGCGCGTCGCGCTCAGTCGGCACGACCGCCCACGCGCCGCACAACCGGCGCAGATGGAGTTGCCGCTCTCGGCCTGACCCCCGCTAGCGCGCGTTGCCAACCGGGTAGCGGCGCCAGGCGGCGTGGTCGAAGTGCCACCACTCTGTTTCGTAGACGGTGAAGCCTTCGGCTTCCATCGCCTTGCGCAGCTTCGTGCGATACCAACGCTGAAGCGAGGTACCGCCAGGATAGAACGGATAGGCCCGCGGCGAGAACTCATCGTAGCCGGAGACCATCGTCACCGGCCTCCCGGAATCGAGTTCGTACAGCGTCAGGTCGACCGCCGCGCCTCGATTGTGTCGCGAGCCTTGCGCAGGGTCAGCGACGAAGTGGCGCAGCGAATCGGGCGTCGCCTCCCAAAACATCCGCGTTACGTACCAGGGGCGATACGCATCGTGGATGAGGAGGCCCAGACCCTCTCCGGCGAGCCGGCGTGCCGCGCGGACGAGTGCCTCGGCGGCCGGTCGTTGCAGTCGCATGCGGACGCCATCGTAGAGCACGGCGCCCATGAAGTTGTCGGTCGTCGCATAACGCACGTCGAACCGCGGGGTGGGATCGAGTGTCGCGAGGTCGACGAGATCGGGCGCGAGGAGGTCGGCGGGTTGGCGTGGCGGAGTCGCGGCGAGGGATTCGCGCCGGAGTTCCTCGACTGGTCGCTGGGGCGTGATGCGGAACGTCACGCCCTCGTCCGGCCCGACGGCGCGACGCGGGAAGACGACGCCGCCAAGGTCGAGCGCGGTCACGCGACCGCCGTCGCGCACGACGCGCAGGACCTCGCCCGCGTACAGTCCGTGCGCCGGGAAGCGCAGGTGATCGGCATCGATGACCTCGAGCGGATAGAGCCCGAACCACTCGATGAGCGCGAAGAGACGTCCATCACGCTCGAGCAGATAGAGGACATCGTGGTCCCAACCGTACTCGCCGACGATCGCGCGCCAGGCGGCGGGCGGCGGCGGCGGCCGAATGCTCGCGATGCGACGCAGTGTGTCGCCTGCGTAGAGCAATGTCCGTCCGCCATCCCGCACGACGACGCGGGCACCATACGCGGTTCGACCGTCGGCGATGAGCGTCGAATCGTCGACACCGCGGAGTAGGAGCGGGAACGCGCCGCGAAGGTCATCGAGCCACAGGTCTCCGAGCCGGTCCTCGAGCTCGACCGTTCGCGAGCGTCCGCGGTACGTGCCCTCGAGGGCGCGCCGCGCCGCGGGATCGAGCGGTCGCGTGAGCGCGGGGGCGCGGAG
>CAYSAR010000334.1:0-2453 GCA_964428985.1 uncultured Gemmatimonadaceae bacterium
CGACGGGAAGAGGTAGAGATCGGCCGCCGCGAGGAGCGGCGCGACGGCGTCGATCTTGCCGAGGAACCGCACGTGGCCGGCGACGCCGAGCGACCGCGCCTCGTCCTCGGCCGCGCCGCGGTCGGGGCCGTCGCCGACCATGACGAGCACGCTCGGCACGTGCTGCCGCACCTTCGCGAAGATCCGCACGACGTCCCGGAGCCGTTTCACCGGTCGGAAGTTCGAGATGTGCATGAGGACCTTGTTGCCCTGCCCGAGCTCGTCATGCACGCCGTTCGCATGCCGCGCGCGATCGAACACCGTCGGGTCGACGAAATTCGGCACGACGTCCACGCGGCAATTGCCGCAGCCGAACGCGCGGATCGTCTCCTCCTTGAGCCACTGCGAGACCGCCGTGATGCGGTCGGAGCGCTCGATCGAGAACTTCGTGATCGCCTGGTAGGAGTGGTCCTGCCCGACGATCGTGATGTCGGTGCCGTGGAGCGTCGTCACGACGGGCAGCGGGCGCCCCTGGTCCTTCAGCATCTCCTTCGCGATCCAGGCGCTCGTCGCGTGGGGGATCGCATAGTGCACGTGCAAGAGATCGAGCCCCTGCGACAACGCGACGTCATGCATGCGCACGGCGAGCGCGAGATCGTACGGCGGGTACTCGAACAGCGGGTAGTTCCCGATGCTCACCTCGTGGAAGAACACGCGCGGCAGGAAGTGCGGCAGCCGGAACGGGTGCTCGTACGTGATGAAGTGCACCTCGTGGCCGCGCGCGGCGAGCGCGATGCCGAGCTCGGTCGCGACGGCGCCGGAGCCGCCGTACGTCGGGTAGCAGGTGATGCCGACCTTCACGTGCGTCCTCCCTCGATGGGATCGGGCTGCGTGAACCACGCCTCGACGAGCTGGCCCGCGCGTGGGTCGCGCGGGTCGACGAGCGTCACGTCGGCGTCGTCTCCCAGTTGGTTACGGAACCAGGTGCGCTGCCGTTTGGCGTACTGGCGCGTCGAGATGAGCACGGCCTCGCGCGCCGCGGCCGGCGTCGTGCGCCCCTCGACCATCGCACGAATCTCCCGGTACCCGGTCGCGTTCCACGCGGGGGCGTCCGGTGCGACCGTCGCGATGAGGGCCTTCACCTCCTCGGGCCAGCCGCCGGCGAGCATCGCGTCGAGCCGCGCCTCGATCCGCGCGCGCAGCGCATCGCCCGCATCGACGATGAGCCAGCGCGCGGGCAGGGGTGGCATCCGACTCCCGCGCGCGTGCCATTCGCTGATGCGGGTCCCCGAGAGCAAGGCGACCTCGATCGCGCGCAGCAGCTGCGTGCGGCCGGTCGTCGCGCGCGCCGGGTCGAGCCGCTCGACCCAGCGGCGGAGTGTCGGCGTGTCGAGCGTCGCGAGCTCGGCTTGGAGCGCCGCGCGGCGATCGGGATCGAGCGGCGGTTCCTCGGCGAGCGGCGCCACGAGCGCGCGGAGCCACAGCCCCGTCCCACCGACGAGGAGCGCCGGCTTCGCTCGCGACGCCGCGTCGCCGATCCACTGCCGCGCCCCGGCCGCGAACTTCGCGGCCGACCACCGCTCGTGCGGGTCGGCGACGTCGATGCCTTCGTGGCGCACGCGCGCGCGCTCCTCGCGCGTCGGCTTCGCCGTGCCGATGTCGAACCCCCGATAGACTTGGCGGGAGTCCGCGCTGATGATGACGGCGCCATGCCGTGCGGCGAGCGACATCGCGAGCGCGGACTTCCCCGCCCCGGTCGGTCCCGCGATGATGCGCTGCACGCCGGACGCCGCGCGCTCAGGCGCGACCGAAGCGCCGGTCGAGCTCATCCCAGCCGAGCTGGAGGATCGTCGCGCGGCCATGCACGTCGTGTGCAGGCAACGTCGTGCGCGCGAGCGCGAGGTAGAGCGCGCGCATCTCCGCCGGCGCGAGGAGGTCTCCGGCCTTGATCGCGGCCTTGCACGCGACGGTCGCGGCGAGGCGTTCATGGCGGCCATGCGCGCCCGGCGACCGATCGCCGGTGAGCGCCGCGAGCGTGTCGCGCAGGCAGCGCTCGGCGTCGAACCGTGCGTGCGGGTTCGGCACGGCGCGCACGACGAGGCTCGTGCCGCCGAACGCCTCGACCTCGAACCCGAGTGCGGTGAACGTCGCGCGGTTCTCCTCGAACGCCTCCGCCTCGGCGGGCGCGAGGTGCAGCGTCAAAGGGAAGAGCAGCTGCTGCGACGGCGCGCGGCCCGACTCGAGGTCGTGCATGAACCGTTCGTAGAGCACGCGCTCGTGCGCCGAGTGCTGATCGATCAGTATGAGCGCATCGTGACGCTCGAAGGCAAGGTACGTCCGGTTGAGTTGCGTGAGCGGCGGGACGGGAATCGCGTCCTCGGACGGCGCGACGACGTGCGCGGCATCATCCGCCGCGACCGCGTGCGCCGCGCGGTCCGGGTCGGCGCCCTGCTCCGTCGCCGCGAAGAGCGGCG
>CAYSAR010000335.1:0-2450 GCA_964428985.1 uncultured Gemmatimonadaceae bacterium
CGACGGGCACATGGCGTCGCCGCGCGATGAGGAAGGCGTTGCGGATCTTGTAGTAGGTCCGCTCCGCCGAATGCACCGTGCCGCGATAGGCGCCCGCGGCCGCGCGCACCGTGCGTTGCCCGATCGCATGCGCCATCACCGCGTCAGGCACGACCGTGATCGGCACTCCCGCGGCACGACAGCGCAGGCACCAATCGACATCGACGAAGTCGATGAAGAGCGACTCGTCCATGAAGCCGACGCGCTCGAACGTCGCGGCGGTCGCGGCGCTCCCCGACGAGATGACGACATGTGCATCCACGAACGCACCGTTCGCGACGCCACCGGCGAACACGTTCACCGACTGCCCCCAGCGGCCGATGCGGCGCGCCGGATACTCGCTCCCATCCGCCTTGTTGCGGGCGACCGGCGCGGCGACGCCAGGCACGCCGGCCTTCAACGGCCGCAGCAAACGCTCGAGAAAGCCCGCCGGCGCCTCGCTGTCCTGATCGAAGAGCACGACGACCTCGGCGCCATCGGCGAGCGCGTGGCGGATGCCGGCATTCAGCGCCGCCGCGATGCCGGCGTTGTGGCCGAGCGGCAGGTAGCTCGCGCCACTCCCCGGCACGAAGCGTGGCCACGCCGGATCGTCGGTGTTGTCGACGACGACGACGTTGGCGCCTTGTGCGGTCAGGGCGCCGACGAGCGAGGCGAGCTCGGCTGGCTCGGCACGGAACGCGACGACCACCGCCGCGACACGCACCGTCACGCCGGCGCCTCGGCTGGCGCCTCGGCTGGCACCTCCGCCGGCGCGTCCGCTGGCGCTTCCGCCGGCGCCTCGTCGCGCAGGATCCGCCACCAGTACCAGACGACGATCGACAGCCCCATCGAGTTGAACAGCACCGGGTTCGTCAGCGAGAGCACGAGATACAGTGCGAAGAGCGCGACGCCTTGCCGACGGTCCGGATCGCCGAGGTAGCGCCGCAGCCGCATCGACGGGAGGACCAGCGCCGCGAACATGAGCGGCGCGAGCAGGAACCCGAAGTACCGCAGCATGTCGAGCAGCGTGATCTCCGTCTGCGGCACCTGCCGGCCGAGCCCCGACGTGTAGTAGAGCGCGGCGAGCCCTTCGCCGATGAGCGCTTTCGACCACTCGAGGTTCTCGACGAACGACACCGCGTGGCCGATCTTGATCGCGTTGCTCATGTCGGTCGCGCTGAACACCGGCGTCCGCACCGCGAGCACGCCGAGTCCGGCGACGACGAGCGGGACCGCCACGAGCAGCATCGTGAGCCGCCGCGTGTTCGTCATGCGCTCGGCGAGCACGACGCCCGCCGCCGCGATCGCGACGAGGATGAGGCCGCGCGACGTGCTCGCGACCATCGCGGCGACGACGAGCAGGAACCCGAGCGCCGTCCCCCATCGCCACTGTTGCCGCAGGTCACGCAGCAGCAGCGCGAACGGCAACAACAGGAACGGCGACGACCCGAGGCGCACCATGAACACCGGCGCCCCGAGCACGTCGCGGTCGTGCGCGGCCGAGAGGCTGTACGTCGTGAAGAACGCGAAGGCGCGCGCCGCGACCGGCGACACGACCGACGCGACCATCGTGCCGATGACGACGAACATCTCGGCGGCGAGCACGGTACCGAAAAACTGTACGACGCGATCGAGGTCGACGCCGTACCAGAGCACCGGATGGATCAGCAGCAGCAGTGCGACGCTGAAGAGCAGCTGCCGTGCGAGGCCATGGTCGATGTGGCCGCCGAGGCCGAGCAGCATGCCGTACAGGAAGACCGCGAGCACGATGAGCGGCGACCACGTGCGCAGTCGTGCGTCGGCCGGCGCGCTCACGACGCGCACGATCGCGAGCAGCCCGATGAGACCGAAGAGCAGCTTGTTCAGCACCGCGACCGGCACCGAGACCGTCGCGATGAAGAAGAGCGTCACGACGAGCGAGACGAGCCGCGCCGTCATGCGCGCCCCAGCGAGCGGCGGAGACCGAGCAACGCCCCCCGCTCGGCGTCGGAGAGCACGCGCTGCCAGGCGAGCACGACCGCGCCCGCGAGCATGATGAACGTGACCACGGCGCGCGGCGCGAACGGCGCGATGAACGCCGGCACGGCGACCGCCGCGACGGCTCCAGCGACGCCGGGCACGACGCGACGCCACGCGGCGCGCGTCTCGGGCGCCGCGCGACCGGCGTACCACCCGAGCAGCAACGCATCGAGCGCGACGCGCCCCGTCCACGCCCACGCCGCGCCGACGATCCCATGGCGCGAGACCGCCCAGACCAGCGCGCCGACGTAGAGCGGCGTCTCCAGCAGGTGGAGCCGCGCCACCGCGTCGGCCCGCCCGATGCCTTGGATCAACGCGAACGTCACCTGCGCCGTCGCGTTGATGAGCACGCCGACCGCGAGGATGCGCAGCACCGGTGTCGCCTCGCGCGCGAACGACTCGTCGAGCCACCA
>CAYSAR010000336.1:0-2392 GCA_964428985.1 uncultured Gemmatimonadaceae bacterium
GCGTAGCGCTCGAGCAGCTCTCCCCCCGTCTGCATGAGCACGATGACGAGACCGGCGAGCGGCTCGCGCAGCACGATCGCCGTCGCGATCGCGAGCATCGCGACGACGTCGGCGGCGAACTCGCCGCGCAACAGACCGCCGAGCGTGCGCAGGATGACCGGTGCGCCGAGCGCGACGAGCGCCGCGAGCATGAAGGGGCCGGCCCACGGCTTCGTCGCCGCCGCGAGGTGCAGCGTGCCGCCGATGACGATCGCCGCGAGGGTCAGCGCCGGCGTGAGCGCCGCTCGGGCGGGGAAGGGGAGCGCGACGCGAAACGCCCCGCGCCCCGTCACCGACGGGGCCGCGGGGCGCTCGGTGCCGCCCGTCCCGGCCGCCATCGGGCCGGTGTCGGTCATCTCAGTGCGTCGCTTCCGCGGCTGGCGTCTCGCCGTGCCCCTCGAACTTCTTGTTCGTGAGGAAGACGATCGCGAGCACGATCACCGCGACCCCGATGAAGCCGACAATCAACCCGCGGTAGGCGGCCGCCGTGTCGCGACCGGTCATTGGCGCCATCTCCGTCATGCGACCCTCACCGTGACCATGTTGTCTTCCTGCGTGAGCTTCTTCATCACGTCGAGACCCGACGTGACCTGGCCGAACACCGTGTGCACGCCGTTCAAGTGCCGCGTGTTCGCCTCGGAAAGTACCATGAAGAATTGCGAACCGCCGGTGTCCTTTCCGGCGTGCGCCATCGAGAGCGCGCCGACCTTGTGCGTCTGCGGGTTGTTCGCCGTCTCGCACTTGATCGTCCAGCCGGGGCCGCCGGTGCCCGGCGGGCCCTTCGGCGTGCCGCCGATCTTCGCGTTCGGGCAGCCGCCCTGCACGACGAAGTCGGGGATCACGCGATGGAAGCGGATGCCGTCGTAGAAGCCGGAGTTCGCGAGCTTCTCGAAGTTCGCGACGGTGCCCGGCGCGTCCTTCTCGTACAGCTCGGCGGTGATGGTGCCCTTGTTGGTCTCGAACGTTGCGGTCTTCATGAAGCTCGTGGTTGTCGGAGATCGGGCGCGCCGCGCGCCATCGGGCGCCGCGGCCGCGAACCCACAATCTAACCGGACGGCTCCGGCTACCGCGACCCGCGCCGTGGCGGCGACGAGGCGCTGAACCGGTAGTACCGCGCGACCTTGCAGCCATCGCGTTCGGCCGGCGTGAACGTCCACTTCGCGATCGCGTTGCGCACCCCGGTCGTGAACCAGGCGTTCGACGACTCGAGGACGGTGAACGTCGACATGTCGGGCTTGCCGAGCGTGTCGACGAGGACCTCGACGCGGATGACCGAGCTGCCGTCGCGACGCAGCGCGGAGCGCGGCACCGGCGTGCGGATCGGGGCCGGCTTCATCTCGATCGGCGCGGGCACCTTCTCGACATCGAGGCGCGGATCGAGCGCGGCGTCCTCGCGCGCGAGCACGCACTTGTCGGCGGATGTGGTGATGAGCTGCGCATCGCGCGTCTTCGGACCGCCGGAGGCGCAGGCGGCGGCGAGGGCAAGGAGCAATGGCGCGCCGAGCGCGGCGAGGGATCGTCGGGTCATGACTTGGAAGGGAGGTAGGACGGACAGATGTCGGCGAGCACGCAGCCGTCGCACCGCGGCTTGCGCGCGTCGCAGGTGCGACGCCCGTGGAAGATCATGAGGTGCGAGAGCATCGCCCAGCTCTCGCGCTCGAACAGCGGCATCAGCGCGCGCTCGATGCGCACCGGGTCGGTCTCGCGCGTGAGGCCGAACCGATTCGCGAGACGACCGACATGCGTGTCGACGACGATTCCCTCGTTCATGCCGAACGCATTGCCGAGGATCACGTTCGCCGTCTTGCGTCCTATGCCGGGGAGCCGCGTGAGTTCCGCGATCGTGCGAGGCAGTTCGCCGCCATGTCGCTCGACGAGCGCATTCGCGAGCCCCGAGAGCGACTTCGCCTTCGCGCGGAAGAAGCCGGTACTACGGATGACGTCCTCGATCTCCGCGATCGGCGCCGCGGCGAGCGCCTCCGGCGTCGGCCAGCGCCGGAAGAGCTCGGGCGTCACGAGATTCACGCGCTTGTCGGTGCACTGCGCCGAGAGCACCGTCGCGACGGCGAGCTCGAACGCGTTGCGGTGGTCGAGCTCGCAGTGCGCGTCGGGATACGTCGCGGCGAGCCGCCGCTGCACCTCGCGCGCATGGGCCTTCAACGCGGTTCCGCGCAGCCGCACGCGGCGGCGCCCCCTCGTCACGCGCCGACGTTCTCGAGCCGGCGCCGCCGCGCGAAGCGCACGACCTCGTCGGCGCCGCGCGCGTTGATGACGTCCTCGCCCCCGAGCCACGCCTTGCGCGCCATGCCGACGCCGAGGCGGATGTTGTCCAGGCCGTCGACCGAGTGCGCGT
>CAYSAR010000337.1:0-2390 GCA_964428985.1 uncultured Gemmatimonadaceae bacterium
GAGATCTCGCCGGGCGGCGCGGAGGAGATGGTCGCGCGCGGCGTGATGGACGGCGTGACGCGCATCATCGGTGCGCATCTCTGGGCCGCGCTCGAGGTCGGCAAGGTCGGCGTCATCGAAGGTGCGGCGATGGCGGCGCCGGACACGTTCTGGATCACGATCCGCGGCAAGGGTGGACACGCGGCGATCCCGCAGGAGACGGTCGACCCGATCGCGATCGGCGCGCAGGTCGTGACGAACCTCCAGCAAGTCGTCTCGCGCGGCATCGACCCGCTCGATAGCGTCGTGCTCAGCATCACGCAGTTCCATGCGGGGACGACGCACAACGTGATCCCCGAGGCGGCCGAGCTGAATGGGACGGTGCGATCGTTCGATCCCGTGCTGCGCGAGAGCGTGCCGAAGCTCATGGAGCGCGTGATCGGCGGCGTGACGCAGGCGCATGGCGCGACGTACGAGTTCACGTACGAGCGCGGCTACCGTCCGGTGATCAACGACGCCGAGGTGACGCGCGATATCGCGGCGGTCGTCGAACAGGTCTGCGGTCCGAACGTCCTCGTGACGCTACGTCCAACGATGGGGGGCGAGGATTTCTCGGCGTTCCAACAGAAGGCGCCGGGGACCTTCTACTTCATTGGGGCGAGGAATGAAGGGAAGGGGATCGTGCATCCGCATCATCATCCGAGATTCGATGTCGATGAGACTGCGCTGGAGACTGGTGTGAGGGTGTTCGTTGGGGCGGCGATGCGGTTCAACGGCACAGAGGGCACATAGAAGGCCATCGGAAGAGTGGGTCCTCGCCGCTCGCCTCTCGAATCAGTCATCGAATCTCGAGTCAACCCCGTACCCCGCATCAGCAGTCTCACTCGGCGAACCGGCGGGACGGCGGCCGCGCTTGTACGCCGCGCCGCGCCATCCTTCCGGCCGCTTCACCCAGTACGCGAGATACTTGCCCGGGAGACGCGTGCCGTCGGCGCGGACGGTCGTGATGTAACCGAACGTGAAGCCGTGCCGCCCGTCGGCCGAGATCCCGCCGCGCACCGGCGACCAGATCACCCGCGACGTCTTGTTGAGCGAGTCGCGATGCAGCGCCGCGATCGCTTCGTCGCGAGAGTTCGCGAAGCCGATGCCGGGCATGGGCATCACGACGTCAGCGGCGAACATCGCGCCAAGTGCCGACGGCAAGTCGCGCGTCGTACCGGCGGCGGCGAACGAGACGTCGGCGGTGAGGAGCTCCTCGACGGCGATGCGTGGCGACGCCTGGCGCGCGGCGATCGCGACCGTCGAGAGAACAAGAATCGTCGCCATACCTGCCATCGTGCGCATCCGAGGCCACGCTGTACCGATTCGCGTACCTTTGTCCCGTCCCTTCACCGGTCCCTCGCCATGTTCGTCGGTCACGTCGGTGCGGCGCTCGCCGCCAAGAAGCTTAGTCCCACCACGAGCCTCGTCTGGTTCGTTCTTGCGGCGAACCTCATCGACCTGCTCTGGCCCTTCGCGTTGCTCGCCGGCATCGAGTCGGTGCGCATCGCGCCTGGGTTCACGCCGTTCACGCCGATGGAGTTCACGCACTACCCGTGGACGCACAGTCTCGTGATGACGATCGCGCTCGGCGCCGTGCTCGGGCACCTCGCGTACATGAGTGGCGTGCCCCGCTCGCGCGCCGCGATCGTCGCGCTGCTCGTGCCGAGCCACTGGGTGCTCGACTTCATCACGCATGTGCCTGACCTTCCGTTCTGGCCCGGCGGCGGACCGAAGGTCGGGCTCGGCCTCTGGAACTCCGTGCCCGGGACGTTCGTCGTGGAGGGCGTGCTCTGGCTCGCGGCGATCGTGCTCTTCCTGAAGGCGCGCCGCCCGCGCGGCGCACAAGGCAACTTCGCTTTCTGGTCGTTCATCGTGATCAACACGGCAATGTGGGCGACGAGTCCGTTCCAGACCCCGCCCCCCGACGAGCGCGCGCTCGCACTCTTCGGGCTCGTCGGCTGGATCGTCGTGCCATGGGCATGGTGGATCGAGCGCACGACAGACAACCGCGCCGCCTAGCGACGTGTCGAAGTAGCGAGCTCACTACTTGTCAGTTTTCGGCTTCTTAGCCGATCGAGGCACCAGATGAGCCCAACAGCCGCGACCACGATGCTCGCCCTGGCACTGGCACCGGCGCTCCAAGCCCAGGTCCCGACGCGCACCCTCTCGAAGCCGGACCTCACCCTCGAAGAGACCTTCACCTCGGTTACAGGCCTCCGCGAGCTCTCCGACGGCCGTCTCATCATCGCCGATGGCCGCGAGAAGACCCTCCGCGTGTTCGACCCGCGCACGGGCAACGCGACCCCGATCGGCCGCGAAGGAAGCGGACCGCTGGAATGGTCGATGGTCTCACGCCTGCACGCGATGCC
>CAYSAR010000338.1:0-2385 GCA_964428985.1 uncultured Gemmatimonadaceae bacterium
CGATGGCTCCCAGCGCGATGCCGCGGTAGTTGATCGCGCCCACCACGAGGATCACGGGTCGGTCGTCGTCAACGGCGGGAGTCGTCGGGGTGTCGGGGTGCGCGGGCATCTGTGAGTGGAAGGCTCGGCCGCACTACGCGGCTCGCGCGCTGGCGGATTCAAGGGGTCGGCCACTTCCCACTGCGAGGACGACGCTCCCCGCACGACAGAGGCGTCGTCCGCCTGTCGCCCTTCTTAGAACCGGAACGTGACGCCGACGGAGTTCGCGATCGACCAGCTCCGGGACGTGCTGCGCTGCGAGATGCCGCCGAACTCGATGCTCGATTCCTGATAGACCAGGTTCGGGCCGATCTCGGCGAAGAGGTGGAGACGTTCGGTGATACGTCCGGCGAAGCCGAGCGATACCGAGGCTTGGTACTGGTCCGTGTCGCCGAGCGGGTCGTCCTCGTATATCTCCCGCACGGCGAGACGCGGCGCGACGTACATCGTGAGGACGTCATCAAGTCGACGCAACTGATGCAGCGTCGACATGCCCACGGTGAGGAACGTGACCTCGCCGCCACCCAAGGTGTTGCTGCTCGAGTTGTGCTGGAGCGTGAGGTCCAGCCGAATCCCCGTGCGAGAGCCGACAGGCACGAGCAAACCAGCCATGCCCGGTCCGCCGATCACGAGTGATGGGCGTCGCTGCGCCTCGGCCGACGTCGACATGAGTGAGAGCGCCGCAATCGCAAGAACGGCGGCGTGCGCCGCCCGCTGCCAAGAAGGTATCTGTCCGATCATCGACTCCTCCGAGCGTCAGCGCTCGATGGTGATGCGCTCGACGACATCTCCCTCCAGCACGCCGTCGACGACGCCCATTCCTTCGACGACGTCCGCCCACACGGTGTAGTCACGGCCCAGCCTGAGGTTGTCTCGCACGTTGATGAACCACTGCGCGTCGCCGGTATCGTGCCCGCGCGTGCTCATGCCGACGGCACGGTGCCGAGCTCGTCGCGCAGGAACTGCGGATGCCCGACGTACTCGTTGTCGGCGGGGCCGAGGCCTTGGATGACGAAGTCCGATTCGACGCGGTGCCAGGCGAGGCCGTGGTACCACCCCTTCCGCACGAGGTCGAGGATGCGCGCGCCCATCATCGGCGCGACATCACCGCGGAGCTTCACGACGAACTCGCCGCCGCCGCTGCGTTCGGCGAGTCGGACGCGCAGGCGGATGTCGGCGCCGAGCGCGAGCGCGACGGCGTCGGGAGGGAGCGCGTACTGCTGCGGGACCGGCGTGTCGTCGGCCGCCGTCTTGCCGGCGAGTTCGAGCAGCGCGAGGCGCGTGTCATGTGACGACGAGTTCGCCGCGCGCACGAGTCGCGCATGTGCGCGCATCGCCGCGTCGGCGACGCCCGCACGAGAGGAGCCCTTGAGCGCGACCGCCGCGACACGGATGACCGGTACGCCTCGCGCGTCGAGCGCTTCCATATAGACGTCGTCGGCGGCGTGGCCGATGAGGGCCGAGAGCGACTCGATCGCCGTCTCGCGCACGTTGTCGTGCGCATCGAAGGCGAGCCGACGGAGCGCCGCCGTGTCGGAGAGCGCCGCGGCGGCACGCGTCGCGTACTGGCGTACCTGCCACTGCGTGTGCGTCGCGAGGCGGGGGAGCCGTTCGCGCGCATCGGCGGAACGGAGCCGCGCAAGCGCGACGATCGCGTGCGCCGCGTCATGCCACGACGTCTCGCCTCGCGCGCGTGATGGCGTCGTCGCCGGCAGGCGATCGATCACGCCCTTCAGGAGCGTGACGATCTCATCATTCGATGCGCAGGGCAGGGGAGCACGCGCGGCCGCCGCGCGGAACGCCGCCGAGGAATCCCGCGGCACCGGCGGCCGCGTGCCGACGAGGTCGATGGCGCGCAGCCGCACATGCGGATGGAGGTCCCGCATCGCGTCGAGCATCGCCGCGCAGTCGGTGCGCCGAGCCGCGAGCCCCCGCATGCGCAGCCGCCACTCGGGTTCTGGCCAAGACGTCGGCGCCGGCAGGGGCGCAGCCATCGCCGCAAGTGAGTTCCGCGTCGCGAAGGTGTCGCTCTGGATCCGTCCGAGCGCCCGACGCGCGAGGGCAGCGAGCCGCGCGTCAGCGTGCTGAAGGGCTTCCTGTAAAGCGGCGTCCGTCGAGTCGCGGCGGTCCTCGGCGAGGAGGACGCGGCCGACAAGCGCAGAGTCGGCTGCCGAGAGCGATTGAGAGTGGCCGACGCTCGGTGCCGCGAGTGCAACCGTCAGGGACGTCAACCACACGACCCTCATCTGCTCAACCCGTACACCACGTAGTTCGTCGCCAACTTGTACGCGTCATTCGTGAAGTTGATGGGATACCACCCCTCCCCACTCCACTCCATGAAGTCCC
>CAYSAR010000339.1:0-2379 GCA_964428985.1 uncultured Gemmatimonadaceae bacterium
GGGGAAGGGAATGAGCGAGGAGCTCGGCAAGCAGATGGAGGAGGCGACGAAGGGCTATCACGACTTCATCGAGTCGGGGCGGCGCGAGATCTACAAGGTCGAGGGTTAGCGCGGCCCGCGATCGAGGACGGGGAGGTACTGACGCCAGGGTCCGACCGCCTCGCGATGGCGCTTCGCCATCACGCGCGAGGTCTGCGCGAGGTGGCCGAGGTCGTGGACGACCCACGCGGCGAGGAGTTGGCGCAGCGTGACCGGACCGAACGCCGGGTGGATGCCCTCGAGCGCGAGCTCGCGCTCGCCGATGTTCCATGAGCGCAGCGTCTCGAGATTCGCCGCGCGCAAGGTCGCGAACTCATCGAGCAGCGTCGCGAGCGGCTTGCCGGCGCTCTCGCGGCGCTGCGCGAAGCGGTCGTACGGTTCGAACGTCCTGCTTTCGCCCTGTTCGAGGATGATGCGCGCCCGCGTGAGCCAGTCGGCGCGTTCGCCATGCACGAGGTGGCCGAGGTTCTCGTACGGCGAGAAGGTGTCGGGGCCTTCGTCGACGAGGAGCCAGGAGTCGGGGAGTCCTTCGAGCAGTGCGCGGAACGTCGCGGGGGTACGCTCGAGGATGAGGAGGCTGTCGGTGAGGTCGAAGTCGCGCGGCGTCACGGTGCCTTCGACGGTTCTGGCGATCGCACGGCGCAGGCGCTTTCGAGCGTACTCTTGACCTTGCGGTGTTGCTCGGCGGTCGCGGTGATGCCGAGCCGTCCGGTTGCCTTCGAATACGAGAGCGTATTGGCCGGCTCTGTCAGGTAAAGGCTCGCGATGCTGCGTGCTTGTTCGCTGGTCAGGCAGCCGAGGCTGTACTCTTCGTAGGAGAACGAGGACGTGGCGGCGGGCGCACTCGGTGCCGAGTACGTCGGCCGCGCGATCGTGCGCGGGATGATGTACGTCCCGACCAGGATCGTGAGCCCCGCGCTCCCGAGGAACATCAGCAGCAACCGCATCCCCCGCGTGCGCTTCCGCTTCTCGGCGCGCAGCTCGCGCGTCAGGCGCATCTCCTCGAGCGCCGCATCGAACGCTCGCTGCGAGATGCCGGCTTCCGTCGCGGCGGCACGGAGGTCCGACACGCGCGCCTCGCGCGCGTCGATCTCGCTCGCGCGCTCGAGCAGTCGCTCGCGCAGAGGCTCGGGCACGAACTCTTCGTCGGGACGGGAGGGTGGGCGGTTCATGCCGGATCGGGAGCCTGGGGAAGACACGCCGTAGCGTCTCCTTTATGTTCGTGCCCCGTCGCCGTGCGGGCAAGCGCCGCGGCGTCTCGCCATGTCAGGGAGCCAAGTGCTCCCGCGCGAACCGCTCGGTCTCGTCGTCCGCCGGGAAGAACGCCTCGATGCGAAGCTCCTGCGCCGTCACGTCCACTGGCGCGCCGACGGTCGTGATCATCGAGAAGAAGCTGAGCTGACGCCCGCCGTCATCGAAACGCACTGGATGGAAGGGCAGCGCATGGCCGAGGTCGTGCGTCGCGGCCTGCGAGCGCCCCGCCTCATCGAGTTCGGCGAGCATCGCGAGCGCGCGTGGGTCGGGTACGCCCCCGACCGCCTCGCGGAAGACGCGTTGCCAGAGCGTGCGCGAGACCTCCTCCCAGTTCGCGACGAACCGGCGCATGCCCGTGGGCGAGAACATCGTGCGCAGCAGGTTGCGCGGCTCCGGCAGGGAGTCGAGGTCGATGAACCGCCCGAACAGCTTCGGCGCGGAACGGTTCGTCAGCACGATGTTCCACTCGCGGTCGAGCACGACGGCGGGGTAGGGCTCCTGATGCTCGAGCAGGCGCCCGAGCGCCGACCGCAGCGTCGCGAGTTCATCGGCGGTCAGCATCGACTCGGGGAACATCGGTGCGAAGCCGGCGGCGCCGAGCAACAGATTGCGTTCGCGCAACGGCACATCGAGCGAATCGGCGAGCGTGAGCAGGAACTCGCGCGTCGGCGCCGCGCGGCCGCTCTCGATGAAGCTCAGGTGTCGCGGCGAGACGCCCGCATCGAGCGCGAGCGCGAGCTGGCTCTTGCCGCGCCGCGCGCGCCAGTGCTTGAGGAGCATGCCGAGCCGCTGTTGGCGTGCCGCCATCGACGCTTCCCTCGGAGGGAGTTGAGTGGGATCTGCGCGAAGCCGATCGTGCCTCGTTCGCTGCAGCACCGCAGGCCCACTCATGCTAACCGAGGGACCATCATGACGTATCGTGTCCACACCCCCGAGACCGCCCCGGCCGAGTCGCGCGAGCTGTTGCGCGAGGTCAAGGCGAACCTGGGCGTCCTCCCGAACCTTGCCGCGGCGATGGCCGAGTCGCCGCTGCTGGTGAAGTCGTTCTTCACCGTGCGTTCGATCTACTCGGGTGGGACGCTCGGC
>CAYSAR010000340.1:0-2372 GCA_964428985.1 uncultured Gemmatimonadaceae bacterium
CGGTCTTCGTCTACCCGGTCGTCAACGAGGAGATCAACATCGAGATCCGCGACGAGGACCTGAAGATCGACGTCTATCGGGCGTCGGGCGCGGGCGGCCAGCACGTGAACAAGACGAGCTCGGCGGTGCGCATCACGCACCTTCCGACCGGCGTCGTCGTCGCGTCGCAGGCGGAGCGGTCGCAGTTCAAGAACAAGGCGACCGCGATGAAGCAGCTCAAGAACAAGCTCTACCAGCTCGAGGCGGACAAGCAGGCGGCGGCGAAGGCCGCGCTCGATGCGACGAAGCAGGACGTCTCGTTCGGCAGCCAGATCCGCAGTTACGTCTTCCAGCCCTACACGATGGTCAATGACCACCGCACCGAGCTCAAGCTCACCGACGTGCACAAGGTGATGGACGGGGCGATCGACCCCTTCATCGAGGCGTACCTGAAGCAGATGGGCGCGCCACCGGAACGGGGCGTCGCATGAGCGAGGATCTCAATCACGTGATGCTCGCGCGTCGGGAGAAGCTCGACGCGCTCGTGGCGGCGGGCATCGTGCCGTTCGCGTACTCGTACGAGCGCACGCATCGGTGCACCGAGGCGCTCGCGCTGCTGCCGCCGGCACCGGCGGAGGGCGAGGCGCCCGAAGGGCCGGTCGTGCGCGTCGCCGGCCGCATCGTCGCGTGGCGCGGACATGGCAAGACGGTCTTCGCGCACCTCGCCGATGACTCGGGCCGGATCCAGCTCTACTTCCGGAAGGTCGACCTCCCGGCCGGCGAGGTCGAGCTGCTCGGTCACCTCGATCTCGGCGACGTGATCGGCGTCGAGGGACCGCTCTTCCGCACGCGCACGGGGGAGACCACGGTGCGCGCGACGCAGGTCACGCTACTCGCGAAGTCCCTGCGACCGCTGCCGTTCGGCAAGGAAGAGGTCGTCGACGGGCGCATCGTGCGCCACTCGGGCTTCGCCGACGGCGAACAGCGTTCGCGGCAGCGGTATGCGGACCTCGCGGTGCATCCCGAGGTGCGGCGCCACTTCGCCGCCCGCTCGCGCATGACGACGGCGATGCGCCGTGCGCTCGACGAGCTCGGGTACCTCGAGGTCGAGACGCCGGTGCTCCAGGCGCTCTATGGCGGCGCGAGCGCGCGACCGTTCATGACGCACCACAATGCGCTCGACATGCCGCTCTACCTGCGCATCGCCGATGAGCTCTACCTGAAGCGGCTGATCGTCGGCGGCTTCGAGCGCGTGTACGAGATCGGACACGACTTCCGGAACGAGGGGATCGACCGGACGCACAACCCCGAGTTCACGATGCTCGAGTTCTACGAGGCGTGGGCCGACTACCAAGTCATGATGGGGCGTGTCGAGCAGTTGCTCATCGTCGCGGCGACGGCGGTCCGCGAGACGCTCGGCGAGGGCGCGCGCCGCCGGCCCGACGGCAGCGAGGCGGCGCCGGTCCCGACGTTCGCGCCGCCGTTCCCGCGCATCGCGTGGGTGCCGTCGCTCTCGACGGCGCTCGGCGTGCCGGACGCGATGGCACTCAGCGATCACGAGCTGCGCCGCGCGGCGGAGCAGGCGGGCGTGCACGACATCGCGAAGCTCTCGCGGCCGCGGCTGCTCGACGAACTCTTCCAGGCGCACGTCGAATCGCGCATCGACCTGCCGACGTTCGTGCTCGACTATCCGGTGGAGCTCTCGCCGCTCGCGAAGCCGCATCGCACCAAGAAGGGCTTGACCGAGCGCTTCGAGCTCTTCGCGAAGGGAAAGGAGCTCGCGAACGCGTTCTCCGAGCTCAACGACCCGGTCGACCAGCGCGAGCGGTTCGAGGCACAGGCGCGGCTGCGCGCGGCCGGCGACGAGGAGGCGAGCGGCGTCGACGAGGACTACCTGCGGGCGCTCGAGTACGGCATGCCGCCGACGGGCGGCGTCGGCATCGGCATCGATCGCCTGTTCATGTACTTAACCGACACGCCGCACATCCGCGACGTGATCCTTTTCCCGTTGATGCGCCCCGAATGAGCGGCACGCGCCGACTCGAGCTGTCGATCGCCTGGCGCTACCTGCGGAGCCGGCGCGGCTCGCGGTTGCTGTCGTTCATCAGCGTGATCGCCGTCGCGGGCGTCGTCGTCGGCGTGAGCGCGTTGATCGTCATCATCGGGGTCATGAACGGCCTCCAGACGGACCTGCGCGAGAAGATCCTCGTCGGCAGTCCCGACGTGCGCGTGCTGACATTCGGCGAGGGCCTGCGCATGGATGCCTGGCGCGAGGCGATGGCGCGCGTGCGCGCCGTCGACGGGGTGGTCTCCGTCGCGCCATTCGTCAGCACGCAAGGTCTCGCGATGACGGGGAACAGTTACGTCGAGGCGGTCTCGATCGCCGGCATCGT
>CAYSAR010000341.1:0-2367 GCA_964428985.1 uncultured Gemmatimonadaceae bacterium
GACGACGGTGCCGAGGTCGCGCACGCGCACCGGCACGCCGTTGCGCACGAGGACGGTGACGTCGCCAAAGGCCATCGGGTCGGTGACGCGGCCGGTGATGCGGACGAGGCGCTCGCTGTCGCCGCGCTGGATGCGGCCGGCGGGGACCTCCTGGTTCTCGCGGTCGAGCGCGGCGACGACCTGCGCCGGCGAGATGCCGTAGGCGCGCAACGCCACGGGGTCGAGCTCGACGCGGATCTCGCGTGCCGCGCCGCCGACGACCTGCACGCCGCCGACGCCGGGGATCGCCTCGATGCGCGTGCCGATGACCTCGTCGGCGAGGTCGGTGAGCTCGCGCATCGGCCGCGTCTCGCTCTGGAGCGCGATGCTCATGATCGGCCGGTCGTTCGGGTCGAACCGGACGATGACGGGCTCCTCCATGTCGCGCGGGAGCTGGCGCCGGATGCGCGCGACCTTCCCCTGCACCTCGGGCTGCATCTTCGTCACGTCGACGCCGAGGTGGAACTGGAGCCGCACGAGCGAGGCGCCCTCGGTCGACGTCGACGTGATCTCCTTGAGGCCCTCGGTCGTGTTGAGCGCCTCCTCCAGCGGCTTCGAGAGCTCGCGCTCGACGACATCGGGGGACGCGCCGGGATAGACCGTCTGCACGACGATCACCGGATAGGTGATGTCGGGATACTCGTCGACCGAGAGGCGGAAGAAGCTCACGCCGCCGAGCACGACGAGCGCCACCATGAGCATGGTGGCGAAGACGGGTCGCTTGATGGAGACGTCGGATAGGAACATCAGCGCACTCCCCTGGATTCAGTGCCGATGACCTGCACCTGCATGCCGGCGCCGAGCATGCCGACGTTGCCGACGACGACCTCGTCGCCGACGGCGAGGCCGTTGAGGACCTGCACGACGCCGCGGGCCTCGTCGACGATGCCGAGCTCGACCGGTGCGCTCTCGAGGACGCCGCCCTGGACCTTCCACACGAAGGGGCGGGAGCCGGCGGCGGCCTGTCGCACCGCTCCCTGCGGGACGAGCAACTGGCCCTCGAGCGCGCGCTCGATCACCTGACCGGTCGCGAACGCGTTCCCGCGGATCGAGAGGTCGCGGTTGGGCACCTCCACGTACACCGTCACCGACTGGGAGGCGAGGTCGATCGTCGGGCTCACGCGCGCGACGCGCCCGTCGATCGTTCGCCCGTCGACCGTGAAGCGCACCGCCTGGCCGCGCCGCAGCGCGCCGGCGCGGCGCGCCGGTACCGCCGCCCCGAGCTCGAGCACATCGGAGCGCACGACGGTGAAGAGCTCGGCGCCGCGGCTCACGCGTTCGCCGTTCTCGACCCCGCGCCGCTCGACGACGCCGTTGACCGGGGACATCACGCGCGTGTCGCGCGCGAGCGAGGTCGCGGCGCGCACGCGTGACTGCGCCGCGGCGAGCCGCGCGTCGGCGGTGATGGCGGCCTGCTCGGCCGCGCGCCTGTCCCGCTCGGCGACGGCGCCGGCGCGGAAGAGGTCGCGGGTCTGCTCAAGGTTCCACTTCGCCGTCTCGCTCTCGCCGCGCGCGGCGACCTCGTCGGCCTCGGCGGAGCGCAGCGCCGCCTCCTGTTCGCTGCTCTCGAACGTGGCCATGAGCGTGCCGGCGCGCACGACGTCACCCTCGCGCACGAGCAGCTGCGTGAGGTCGCCCTCGAGGCGCGCGCGCACGCTCACCGTCTCGATCGGCCGGAGGTTGCCGCTGATGGCGACGCCCTCCTCGATGAGGCCGGTGCCGACCTTGTGGATGTCGGCGCTCGAGAGCACGACCGAACCGCCGGTGCGGCCGCCGCCACCGGAACCACCCGCCGGCGCGGGGCCGTTCGGGCTCGGCATCGGGCCACCGGCCGGCGCCTTGCCGGCGATCGCATTGGGAGTGCGGGGCGTCTCGGCGGCGTCGCCGTCCCCGCCGCAGGCGATCGCGAGCGTGAGGACGGCGAGCAGCGCGGCGAGGGAGGATCGGGGATGGATCGTCATCGGGATCAGCGGGTGATGCCGGTAGCGGCCACGCCGCCGTCGGGGAGCGGGATCGGCTTCGCGCGCACGCGCGCGAGCTCGGCCACCGCGAGGTAGAGGTCGAAGGTCGCGCGCGCCTCGGTGGAGCGCGCGTTGAGGAGGGCGAGCTGGGCGTCGGAGACCTCGAGCTGCGTACCGATGCCGCGCGCGAAGCGCAGCGAGGCGAGCTCGAACGCCTCCTCGGCCTCGGTCACGTTCGTGGATCGCGCCGCGAACGCGGCGCGGGCGCGGTCGAGCTCGGCGCGCGCGGCGGCGACCTCGATCGTCGCGCGCTCGCGCACCTGCCGCAGCTGTGCGTCGGCGACGCGGGCCTGCGCTTGGGCGAGGT
>CAYSAR010000342.1:0-2363 GCA_964428985.1 uncultured Gemmatimonadaceae bacterium
AGGATCCCGGCATGATCAAGCATCTGCAGCACATCCGGACCTCTGGCACGATCATCCGCAGCTCGCCGTACCTCATCTCGCGGCTGCTGCGCCCGATCGACTTCGCGAGCGCGCGCACGATCGTGCAGCTCGGCGTCGGCACGGGCTGCATCACGCGCGAGCTGCTGCGACGGCTGCGACCGAACGCGCGCTTGATCTCGATCGAGGTGAACGAGGTCTTCGTGCGCGAGGGCCGGCGCATCCGTGACCCGCGGCTCACGGTGCTCCACGCGTGCGCCGGCGACCTGCGCCAGCTGCTCGACGACCTCGGCATCGACCGCATCGACCACGTCGTCTCGAGCCTGCCGCTCGCGATCATGGACGAGCGGCTCGTCGAGCGCATCCTCGCAACCAGCGAGGCGTCACTCCAGGCCGACGGCCTCTTCCTCCAGTACCAGTACAGCCTGAGCCAGCGCGCCGCGCTCGAGCGTTGGTTCGGCGACGTGCGCGTCGGCTTCACGCTCGCGAACATCCCGCCCGCGTTCGTCTACGAGTGCTCGCACGCCCGCTGACGGGCGGAGCGCACGATGTTCTCCCTCGTCCGGCGGTACATCAAGACGGCGATCGCGTTCCTCGCGGCGGGGCTCGGCCTCGGCGCGTGGATGATCGTCCGCCGCGAACTCTGGGGCCGATTCCCGACGCCCCATGAATCGAGCGCACACGTGCACGCGCTCTTCGTCGGTTTCGTCATGATGATGATCTGCGGTGTCGCACTCTGGCTCTTCCCGCGCCCCGGGAAGGACGACACGGCGTACCGCCCGTGGGCGGTCGAAGCGGCCTATTGGCTCCTGACGCTCGGCACCGCGGCGCGCCTTGCGGCCGAGCTGGCGCGCGGCGGCGGGACGGCCGGTCCCGCCACGCGCGCACTCGCATGGGTGATCATCGCCGCCGGTCTCGCACAGGCCGTCGGGTTGCTCGCCTTCTTCGCGACGATGTGGTCGCGCATCAGGCCCGCTGGCAGCAAGTCTCGCGAGGAGAAGGGCGAGCGCTTCTGACGCGCGCGGATCCACGCCAGTCGTCGTCGGCGGCGTTCGCTCAACGACCGCATCCGACGCAGTGCTCCGTCGCCGGCATCACGATCAGACGGTCGAACGGGATCGGCTGGCTGCACGAGACACACTGCCCGTACTCGCCCTGCTCGATGCGCTGCATCGCGCGCTCGAGCTCGACGCGCGCCGAGTCGGCCTGCGCGGATCCTGCCACGCGACGGAGGCGGAGCATCTCGCGCGCGATCTCGGCGCGGAGCTCCTCCATCTCCTTCTTCTTCAACATCATGGTCTTGCTCATCTCGTTCCCCGGAAGTGGTGGTCAGTGAATGCGAAAAGCCCCACCGCGCGGCGTGCGCAGGTGGGGCGGTCCGGGTGCGGGACCGAGTCTCGGTCAGCCGCTCGTGAGCGACATCCCCGAGTTCCACCTACGCCGGCGCGGCGGGGCGAACGAGCGCAAGTCAGACACGCGCGTCTTGCGCGCGACCGATCGGCGAAACGTGGTGGGGGCGGTACGCCCGTACATCGAGGTCATGGTCTCAACCTAGGTCAAAGGCAGGGCAAGTCAACCGTTCGCCTCGGCGAACAGGATCGTGCGCTCGAGGAGACATGACACGGTCATCGGACCGATGCTGCCCGGCACGGCCGCGATCGCTTCGAGGTGATCGATACCGCCGCGCACATCGATGTCCCCGCGACCGCCAGCATTGAAGTATCCGACGTCAATCGCGATGGTTCCCGCGGAGAGCGACGACGCGTCGACGAGCCCCGGACGCGCCGCGGCGACGATGACGAGGTCATGTTCACGGAGCGCGCGGCCGAGAGCGACGCTGTCCGGCGCAAGCAGTTCGCTCATCTCGGCGCCGCGCCGCGCGAACGCGAGTCGGAACATGCGCGCGAACGGCGACGGATCGGCGACGACGACCCCGCGCCGTCCTTGGATCGGAATCCCGTGCGCGTCGACGAGTTCGAGCGCCGCGCTCACCGTGACCGGCGGCAGCGCCTCGGCATCGTCGAAGTACTGCCGCACGTGGCCGGGCGACATCACGTCGACGTCCATCGCCTCCGGGATGCCGGCCTCGAGCGTCTCGGCGAACGACTCGTCGGGATACGGGAACTGCAGGAAGATGCCGTCCACCGGTCGGCGCGCGTCGTGCGCGAGGCGCTGGATCGCGTCGCGCGCTTCGCGCGCCGGTGTCCCGGGACGTACCACGAGGTGCACGACCTCGACGCCGACCTCCGCGGCCGCGCGCACCTTGCGCGCGACATGCGGCGCCGGCCCGTCGCCCTCGCCGAACGCGATGAGGCCGGGGCCGGGCATCACCCGCTCGAACCGCC